>JAEZOA010000118.1 GCA_023441625.1 Bacillota bacterium | reverse complement strand
CTCGAGCACCTGTCCTTCCATTTTCAATTAAAGCTATTAGCTTCTCAATATGGACAAAGCCAATTCCATTTAAACTGCCACAGCTCTTAAATATTGCCATTCTCAGCACTCTGCCTTGAATAGCCTGATGCATTTTACTTAGCAGCGCTAAATCCAGCTCAATAAAAAAATCTTTTTGAGAAAGAATACATTTTTCAAAGCTTAATTCAGCATTATACCGTAAAAAATCCTCATCTGCTACCACAATTTTTGATAATCGCAATAAATTTTCCGTAATATCTGTTCTGGCTGCCGAATTGATTTCTGGAAGCACATTAAGTCTAATCCTGTTTCTAAAGTAATCTGTATGTAAATTTGAGCTATCAGTTATAGCCTCTAAACCATTTATGTTAACATAGTCCTCAATCTGTGCCCTATCTGCATCTAACAATGGTCTTATTATATTGTCTCTTTTATACTCCATTCCCTTTAGGCCTTCTAATCCAGTGCCTCTAAATATTCGCATAAGAACAGTTTCTGCCTGATCATTTCTGGAGTGTGCGACTGCAATATTGGTAGCAGCTTTTTCCTTTAAAACACTATTAAACACTTCATATCTAGCATTTCTTCCTGCTTCCTCAATTGAAATTTTATCAATGCGTGCCTTTTTTGCGATATCAATTTTTTCAACATGCAAATCCAAACCTATAGATGCGCAAAACCCCTTAACAAAGTTTTCATCTCGGAGCGCTTCATCTCCTCTAAGCATATGATTAATATGAACAGGATATAGTTTTAAATTTAATTCAAATGAAAGAGAAAACAAGATATGGAGCAGACATACAGAGTCATATCCACCAGATATTCCTACAACGATGCTGTCTCCATTATTAATAAGATGATTTTTTTCAATTGTATCTAAAACCAGCTGCTTTAGCATGACCATTTTTTACCGCCTGTTTACTGCCTGAATTTTTCCAAATTTGCAAACTTAGTATATTGACCAAGCCATACCAGCTCAACTGTTCCAGTAGAACCATTTCTATGCTTTGCTAAAATCAGCTCTGCAATGTTTTTCTTTTCAGTTTCTGGATTGTAATAATCATCCCTATACAAGAACATTACAATATCTGCATCCTGCTCAATGGCTCCAGATTCTCTAAGATCACTAAGTATTGGCCTATGGTCAGTTCTTGCTTCAGGTGCACGACTAAGCTGTGACAAACAAATAACAGGAACATTAATTTCCTTTGCTAATATCTTTAGAGAACGAGATATTTCAGATATTTCCTGCTGCCTATTATCACTCTTGGATTTACTACCCTGCATAAGCTGCAAATAATCTATTATTACTAGTCCAAGGTCATGTTCTAGTTTAAGCCTTCTACATTTTGCTCTTATTTCAGTAATAGATACACCCGGTGTATCATCAATAAATATTGGCGCTTCAGATAATGGGCCCAAAGCCTTAGCTACCTTCTGCCAATCATTATCTTCCAACTTTCCAGTTTTCATTCTGTTACTATCAACCATAGCTTCACTGCAAAGCATTCTGTTAACCAGCTGTTCTCTTGACATTTCAAGACTAAATACTGCTACTGGCACATGGCTTTGTACTGCTGCATTCTGAGCTAAATTCAACGCAAAAGCTGTCTTTCCCATTGCAGGGCGGGCAGCAATTAAAATTAAATCAGAATTATGTAAGCCTGAGGTCTTAAAATCAAGATCAGCAAAACCCGTTGGTATTCCAGTAATATTCCCTTTATTATTATATAACTCTTCAAGCTTACTAAAGGTATTTACGAGAACATCCTTTATAGGAACAAACCCCTGAGTACTTCTCTTCTGCAAAATATCAAATATTCCTTGCTCAGCCTTATCGAGAATAAAGGATACTTCATCTGAGGCACTAAACCCCAGGTCCACTATATCAGAGGATGTCTTTATAAGCTTTCTAAGAAGTGACTTTTCTTCCACTATCTTTGAATAATTCTTTGCATTTGCTGTTGTAGGTACTGCAGTTGCAATATTTGATAAATACTCCAACCCCCCCACTAGCTCTAGTTTTCCATGTAGCTTAAGCCTCTCTGAGACTGTAATCAAGTCAATTGGTTGAGCCCTGTCAAATAACTCTATAATTACCTCATAAATTTCTCTATGGTCGGGCCTATAAAAATCCTCTGGCTTTAATATTTCCATTACAACAGGAATTACTTCCTTATCAATAAGCATTGATCCAAGAACAGATTGTTCTGCCTCTAAGCTTTGAGGAGGAATTCTGCCAAGAGCTCCTATATCCATTGCATTTCCACCATTTCTATTAGTTTTTACATTTACGGCAATTTTTACTATGAATACAAACTACCTAATAACTGTCTTTAACCTACAGACTCTCAATTTTTACTGTAAACTTTGAGCTAATCTCAGGATAAAGCTTAACCTCAACCTCACAAGTTCCCACTGACTTGAGTGAATCCGGCATAACAATCTTCTTTTTGTCAATCTCAAGCTTATGTTGATTCTTCATAGCTTCTGCAACATCCTTACTCGTTATGGAACCAAAAAGCTTTCCGTTATCTCCTGCTTTTACCTTTAATGTTAAAGTAATATCCTTAATTTTATTTGCTAATTCTTTGGCCTGAGCTATTTCTCGATCTTTCTTTTGAACTTCAGCCTCTTTTTTAGTTTTCATTACATTTATATTCACTGCGCTTGCTTCGACAGCAAGTCCCTTTGGGAACAGAAAGTTTCTAGCATACCCATCGCTAACTTCCACCATTTGTTCCTTTTTCCCTGTTCCTTTAACATCCTGCTTCAATATAACTTTCATAATTATGCCCATGCCCCGCATTTGGCACAAAACTCCATTAAAGTACTGGCATGGACTCGGTCCCCCTTTATTTATTATTTAAGTTCTTTCAACCTTAACCTCCCATTTTAGAAACTCTATCACTATTCTTTGCTTAAGCTATCAATGTACTCATATATAGCATCCTTAAGCCTTTCTTTTGCTTCTTGAATTGTTACATTTTCTATTTGTGCACCAGCAACTGTCATATGTCCGCCGCCACCTAATTTTTCAAGTATCATCTGTACATTAATTTCGCCAAGAGACCTTCCGCTTATAACAACCTCACCTTCATGATAACTCAGTACAAAGGCAGCAATAAGTCCGGATAAGCTCAATAACTGGTCTGCCGCTTGTGCCGCTATCAACTGAGCACTCTTAATATTAGAGGGACAAATAGATATTGCTATATTATCATACACCAATTCAGCTTCTTTTACTATATTTGATATTGTAATATAGGTTTTTAAATCATTCTGGAAAAGCTGCTTAACTGATACTGTATCAACGCCCTGTCTTCTTAAATAAGAGGCCGCCTCAAAGGTTCTAACTCCTGTCTTGAAAATAAAGTTCTTTGTATCTACAACAATCCCAGCATATAAAGCCTCTGTTTCTATACTTGTCAACCTGATTTTTTCCTCTAAATATTGCATTAGCTCTGTAACCAACTCACAGGTTGATGATGCATAAGTCTCATGATAGGACAAAACCGCATCCTGTATGTAGTCTGCACCTCTTCTGTGATGATCTATTATCACTATCTGTTCTGTCATTCGAATTAACTCTGGTGTTTCTGTAAAGCTAGGCCTATGTGTATCAACAATTATAAGCAAGGTCTTCTTGGTAATAATATCAAGGGCTTCATTTCTACCAACAAATACGTTACTGTATTCGGGCTCTTTTCCAAGCTTATTTAATATAGAATCAATATTTGCATTTGAGTGGTTTAAAACAATATTAACCCGTTTATCCCTACTCTTTACTATTCTATATATTCCAAGTGCTGCCCCTAAGCAGTCTATATCTGCATTTTCATGTCCCATAATCAGAACAGATGGTGCCTGGTCAATTAGCCCTCTTAATGCATATGCTATTACTCGCGCCTTTACTCTAGTACGTTTTTCTAGCTCTCTTGTACGGCCTCCAAAAAATCTAAAATTATCCCTGTCCTTTATAACAACGTGATCTCCGCCTCGGCCTAAAGCAATATCTATACTCGCATTTGCATTATGCATGTTTTCCAGTATAGTCGGAGCATTAATACCCATACCTATACTAAGAGTAACAGGAATCTTGTTACCAAAATTAATTTCCTTCACCGTTTCAAGTATTTCAAACTTTTTCTCTTCCAGTTCCTTTAAATATTTAAAAGCAAATACCATTAAAAACTTATCTCGTTCAAATTTCTTCAACACACCACCAGTATGGCTTATCCAACCTGCAATCTTCATTTCAATCTCTGCCATCATCTGCGGTCTTTTTGAGTCTTCTAAGCTTTGCATCAAATCATCAAAATTATCTATAACAACTAAACCGACTGTATTTTTATTATCCTCAAACTTTTGTCTTTCATTTATTACTTCAGTATTATCAATAAAATATAGCATAACAATTATACTATCTTCGGTATTGGTATCCTCAATTTTGACCAAATTGCCCAATACAGAATAGAAGCGATTATTTATTGTAACATCCTTTGAAATTGTAATTCTATCGCCCTGTGTCATTTCGGGTCCTATATCGGCAATGATACCTGATATAGTTTTCTTTAGAAAATCCTCATCCTCAAAAATCCCTTTAAAGGAGGAGTTGTACCATATAGTAGTACCATCCAACTCGGCTAAAACTAAAGGCATTGGAAAGTTGAGCAAAGTATCCTTTGTCGCACAGTCAATATTAAAAGTTAGTGTCTCTATATACTTTGTTATTTCTCTATTTCTAATATGGGTTGATTTGTAGTTGTAAATAACTAAAAATACAAACAAAACATACCAAGGTATAGAAAACATTGGATTTAATATTGTTATTATCACAATAAGAAGTAAAATTACCCAAAGATAAAATCCTGCCTTTGGAATAAAAATACGTGATAGTTTTTTGCTATCCATCTCAATCTCCTCTGGCGTATGAAGTACACCATATTAAGCTCCCTGTTTCCTCGCTCGTGACCCATTAAGATGCTTCACAAGTTCGGATAAATCCCCATAATGCTTCTCCACATCATGGTTTTCAACAAGACCTAGCTTAACCTTATTATCAATTTTTGTTTCTATTGTCCTATAATTTATTCCTAATCTTTTTCCCAGAAGATAACATATTAAAATTATATTGGCCAGAGTGTCGGCGAAAGTTTCTGATACCTCATCCTGAACTCCATTGACTAATGATTTGAATAAATTTGCCACATCAGCAAGCAGTTCGCTTTTAAGCCATTCAATAATTTTTACATTCCTTGTGATATCAAGCTGGTTATCAAACATAGCCATAATTTCACCCCACGTAGGTAATTCACATTTTTTTGTAATGTAAATTATACCACTTATGCGCTTAAATGGCTTTATTTCCCATCATTTTTGCTATGTAACTCCTCTATTATATCATTATAAATTACTAAAAACAGGATATGAACCAAGAAATCTATAAAATGATGTTTTCCTTTGTATCATAGTAAGTGCATCAAAAACATCTTGATCCTCAATATGCCCATCAATATCTACAAAGAATACATACTGTCCAAGCTCATTTTTTGCAGGCCTGGATTCTATTCTTGTCATATTAATATCCCACAGACTAAAAATATCCAATACTTTATACAGACTTCCAGGCTTATTATCAGTAGAAAAAACTATAGAGGTTTTATCCCGTCCTGTTCTTTTATGCAATGTCTTTGAAATAATAACAAATCTAGTGCTATTGTTTTGAAAATCCTGTACTTTACTTGCTAATATTTCAAGCCCATACACTCTTGCAGATATATTTGAAGCAATAGCAGCATATGTTCCATCGCTGTCAACCACCTTTTGAGCAGCTTTAGAAGTGCTGTTTTCTTCAAGCTGAATGGCATTAGGATAATTGGTATTTAAATAATCTCTACTCTGACCTAAAGGCTGTGGATGTGATAATATAATGGCTATATCCTCTTGCCTTGTACCCGGTTTAGCTAAAAGATTTAAATTTACAGGCAATATAAGCTCACCAATTATATATAAGCCATCCTCCTTTGCTAAAAAATCCATGGTTACATTAACTGCACCCTCTAAAGAATTTTCAATTGGAACTACAGCATCTTCAATTTGATTATTCTTTAATGCTTTTAGCACCTCAGATATAGAAAAATAATCCTTTAGGACATAGTCCCCACCTTCCACATAAGCCTCCGCAGCCTCATGTGAAAAAGTCCCCTGTGGTCCCATGTACCCAATAATTCTTCCCATACATTAAATCCTTTCTTTTTACAATCAATATAATCTATCCAATAATAATATATAATATCATCCTTTCCCTACATTTCCAACTGTAATAAAGCAAATAATTTGCTTAGCAAAAAATGTTACTATTCAGCCTCTTAAAATAGATTGTTAACTCAGTCTATGGGTGTTCAAATTTATCAATGGTTTGTTTATTATTAGGAAATTAAACTAATTGATTTCTCAGGTTGATTTCTCAATAAATTTCTGTCACAATAGAACAGAACAAATGTTTTGTATTTGAGGAGGTAAAAATGAGTTTTAATGGATTTACAGTTGATGCTCTTAAATTTCTTTTTGAAAATAGGATGAATAATAGTAAAGAGTGGTATGATAGCCACAAAGCTGAATACAAGGAACTTGTTTATAACCCTTTTGTGCAGCTTATAACAGAGCTTGCACCAACTATGAAAGAAATTGACCAACAGTTAATAACTATACCCTCAAAGCTTATTTCTAGGGTGCGAAGAGATACCCGTTTTACTAAGGATAAAACCTTGTATCGGGATAATGTATGGCTTGTTTTTTTAAGGGATAAATCTTTAATGTCTATAGCCCCCTGTTATTGGTTTGAGATAGGTCAAAATGGTTCCAGTTATGGCTTAGGCTACTATGGTGCTCAATCTGGTTCTATGTTTAATATGCGTGATATGATTATTAATAAGCACCCCTTGTTTATAAAAGCCTTGGAATGCTATGAATCTCAAAGCCAATTTACTATCGGTGGCGAGCTATATAAAAGGAGCAAATTCCCTGAGCAGCCAGAGAACCTTAGAACATGGTTAGATAGAAAAAATATTTATTTTGAATGTGTTCAAAAAGATTTTAAACTAGCTTTTTCAGATAATTTACCAGAAGTATTGAAAAAAGGCTTCAAGGAGCTAAAGCCAATATATGATTTTCTTTGTATGGTAGAGGCGCACAATTAAATAAATAGCACTAACTAATAAGTGGCTGTTGCAAAACTATATTTCGTTTTGCAACAGCCACTTTCTTATTAACAAATTGTTAAAATCAATCAGTAGTAAATGGAAGCAAAGCAATATGTCTTGCTCTCTTTATTGCACTAGTCAATTGACGTTGGTGTTTTGCACAGTTTCCTGATATTCTTCTAGGAAGAATCTTACCTTTTTCAGAAACATACTTTCTGATCTTAGCAACATCTTTGTAATCTATATCAGTAGCTTTATCAACACAGAATGAGCAAACTTTTCTTTTAGCTCTTCTCATTCTCATGCCGCCTTTTCCTTCGCCCTTATCATAAGAATCTCTATCATTTC
>JAEZOA010000098.1 GCA_023441625.1 Bacillota bacterium | reverse complement strand
TACGGTGGAATGTGGAGGATATTTGATGAGGGGCATATAACTAATATTGCTGTACATCCTGAATTTAGACGATGTGGAATTGCGTCAAAATTAATGGACAAAATTTTAACTATTTGCAATGAAAAAGGAATAAAGGGTCTAACCCTTGAAGTGAGGAAAAGTAATATCTCAGCACAGAAATTATATATAAAATATGGGTTTAAAATAGAGGGAATGAGAAAAAAATATTACGCAGATACAGGTGAGGATGCATTAATTATGTGGCGACATAACTAATGCTCAGCTAGATAGTAGTCTTAGAAATAAAAGTTTTTAAATTAAAATTAAAATTGGAGGGTACATATGTCTAAACCAAAGGAACTTCATTATCAGGACTTGAATAATAAGTGTAATATAGATTCACTTCCTTTTTCAAACACTTCAAAATTAGGTCTATATGAAGGAATAATAGGACAGGAAAGGGCCGCAAGAGCAATGAAATTTGGCCTTCAAATGAAAATGAGAGGCTATAACATATACATGTCTGGTCCTACAGGGACTGGTAAAACTAGCTTTGCTAGACAATTGGTGAATGAGGTGGCTACAAGTCAAAGTATACCTGACGATTGGTGCTATATTTATAATTTTAACAAACCAAATCAGCCTATGGCTGTTAATCTTCCAGCAGGTACTGGAAAAACCTTTCAAAAGGACATGGAAAGTTTCGTTAAGATAATAAAACAAGAAATTGTAAATGCATTTGATAATGATCAGTATGAAAAAGAAAAGTCTGAAATTCTGGAAAGATATGAAAATACAAAGGTAGAGCTTTTAGCCAAATTGAGTGAAGATGCCGAAAAACATGGATTTAAAGTCAACACAGGAAGCACAGGCATCTATTTTTTACCTATAATAGAGGGTAAAACTATAAGCGAAGAGGACTTCGATAAACTTGATGAAGAAGTTAAAGATCAAATAAATGAAAAAACAAATATTCTTCAACAGGATACCTTGGAGATAATTCGCAAACTAAAAAGCAATGATAAGGAAACTAGGCAAAGGGTATCTGAGTGGGAAAAAAAGATAGCCTTATTGGCTCTTGGCGTTCAGATAAATGATCTAAAAGAAAAGTATAGTAAGTTTGATATGATACAAGATTATTTGGAAAAGGTCCAACAAGACATCCTAAATAACCTCGATGATTTTAAAGAGGAGGAAGTTAGTGAGGAACAGCCACAATTCATTATCCCATGGATGCAGAAGGAAGAGACACCTATATATAAATACAAAGTAAATTTACTGGTTGATAACAGCAATTTGAAGGGTGCTCCTGTAATTGTTGACTTTAACCCTACATATCCAAATTTAATTGGTAAAATAGAATATGAAAATGAATTTGGGTCAGTTTCTACTGACTATACAAAGATAAAACCGGGCTTATTCCATTTGGCAAATGGTGGATACATGATACTTCAGGCTAAGGAGGTTCTAAGTAATCCACAAGCATATGAGGCAATTAATAGAGTCCTAAAAACAAAAAAAATTACTATTGAAAATATGAAGGATCAAACAGGGGTAGTAGCAGTTCCAGCACTTAAGCCACAGTCAATTCCTGTAGATATTAAGGTGATATTGGTGGGAAGTACTTCTATATATCAACTTCTGTATGAATATGAAGAGGATTTTAGAAAGTTCTTTAAGGTGAAAGCGGATTTTGACGAAGAGATGGAACGAAGTGATGAGAATATCCTAAAGCTAGCATCATTTATAGGTGGCTTCTGTAATAAAGAAAAAACACTTCATTTTGATAAAACAGGTGTAGCAAAGGTTGTTGAATATGCATCCTGGCTGGTTGAGGATCAGCAGAAGCTTTCAACTAGATTTAATGATATTGTTGAAATTTTGTGTGAAGCATGCATGTGGGCGCAAAGTGACGGGGTAAAAAATGTAAAGGCAAAACATGTAAAACAGGCTATTAATGAGAAGGCTGCACGGTGTGATAGACTTGATAAAAAACTTTTAGATATGTTAGATGAGGGAACACTAATGGTGGATACGTCTGGAAAACAGATTGGACAGATAAATGGACTTACTGTTATGGACATGGGCGACTACGCTTTTGGAAAACCAGCAAGAATAACTGCATCAACATATATAGGTGGAAATGGAATAGTAAACATAGAAAGGGAAGTAGAACTTAGTGGGACCTCACATAGTAAAGGCGTTTTAATATTAAGCGGCTACATTGGGCAAAAATATGCACAAGATCTGCCATTATCCTTATCAGCAAGCTTATGTTTTGAACAGATGTATGGTGGAATTGATGGTGATAGTGCATCGAGTGCAGAACTGTATGCTATTTTATCAAGTCTTTCAGAGGTGCCAATAAAACAAAGTATAGCAGTTACGGGCTCGGTTAATCAAAAAGGAGAGATACAACCAGTTGGGGGAGTCACACATAAAATAGAGGGCTTCTTTGAATTGTGTAAACTTAGAGGTTTAAAGGGTGATCAAGGAGTAATAATACCATATCAGAACACAAAAAATCTCGTGCTTAATGATGAAGTTGTAGAGGCAGTACGCAAAAAGCTCTTTCATATATACCCTGTTAAAACAATAGATGAGGGTATAGAATTGTTAACTGATATGGAGGCTGGAGAAAGAGGAGTTGATGGGAGATACAAGAAGTCAACAATTAATTATCTCGTTTCTCAAAAGTTAGAAAAATTTGCACTATCGGTACAAAATACTGGGAGAAAAAGAAAATAGAATAAGAAACGGTTCAGACAATTTATAAAAGCAAACGTAACTATATATAATAAGTTTATTCTGCTACTTATGCTTTCAAGCTTGAAATATACTTTTATGCAGATTTTTATTAATAATTGTAAGGGAGGTGTATCAAGCGTTGGAGCATACTGATGCAGAACTTGTAGAACGATGTATAAATGGTGATAGTAGTGCGTTTGAAGAGATTGTAACTAAATATAAAAAATTAGTATTTAGTGTAGTTTACAAAATGATATCTGATAGAGAAGAAGCCAATGATGTTTCACAGGAAGTTTTTATCAGGCTTTATAAGTCTCTTGAGAAATATAATCCGGAATATAAGATGTCAACTTGGATAGTAAAGATAACTTCTAATTTATGTCTCGATACTTTAAGAAAGAAAAAGCAAGACACTGTAGCACTAGATGATGCAATCGGAGTTTCCAGCGATGCTGATACACCTGAAGAGACTTTGATAAAGAAACAAAAAACGCTGCTAATAAAAAACGCAATTAATGAATTGCCTGAAAAGTATAAGATATTGATAACTCTCTTTCATAATAATGGGATGTCATATGAAGAAATGACAAAGGTACTCAATGAACCTATGTCAATTATAAAAAATAGACTCTACCGAGCAAGATTAATGTTAAAAGAAAAACTTGATAGTGCAAGAAAGGAGGAGGTATTATGAGATGTAAGGAATCGCAAAACTATATGATGAAATTTTTTGATAAAGAAATAAACGATATCGAAGAAGCGCAGTTAAAGCAGCATCTAAAAAACTGTATGAACTGTTCAAAAGAATTTGATAGTTTAAATGATATATTTGCTTCAATCGAACAAGACTCGGATATAGAACCTCCTGAGGATTTTGAACATCAAGTAATGTGTAGAATTCAAAGAGAAACTAAAATGTACAAAAAGAGTAATGAAGATAATTCATTTGTTTTTAATATTCTGTTAATTGCAGTTTCTTTCATATTTGTTATATTCTTTGGAGGCATACTTTGGGAAAGCTTGAGCTCACCAATAAATGTATTCTATGCGTTTGATGCTATAGTTGAGAGTTTAAAAATATTCTTCTCAGCTGCAGTTAGTATGGTGAAGGGTATACTTATTGCAATAGTTGGTTTTACAGCATCTATCTATAAAAATTATTACTATGCATACATTGTTCTTGGTATTATATTATTTATGAGCCTAAGATTATTTTTCAGAATGATTAAGTCAGGTAATGTAAGGACAGTAATGGATAATGGAGGAATTCAATGAATAGATTTATAAAGATTTCATTAATTTTTCTATTTTTCTTATTACTTGTACCATATTCTGTTTTAGCTAAACAAGATGACCGTAGCATTAGTGACTTTGTTATATTAGAGGATAAAAAGATAAATCAAGATAGCTGTGAGAATATAACCATTGTGTTTGGAAGCGCCGATATTCAAACAGATGTAGATGGAAGCATTATAGTAGCATTTGGAAATGCCACAATTAATGGAAATGTTAATGGAGATGTAGTTTCAATATTTGGTGAAGTATCATTACAAAAAGATTCCAGGGTTCAAGGTAATTTGGTTTCAGTAGGAAAACTTGATAAGTCGCAGGGGGTTTCAATATTAGGTACAAATCTATCAATAAATTTTGATCTTATTTCATTATTTGAATCAAATGGAATATTAATAAATACACTAATAATATTTTCATTAGTAACCTTAATTGCAGGACTTATTTTAATTAGTATTTTTGCTACAAGATATAGAAATATGGCATACTCCATAAAAAATGGTGTTTCAAGGAGACTAGCGCTAGGAGTATTAGTAATAATCAGCTGTACTATAGTTTTAGCATTTTTAATATTCTTTATAATAGCACCGATACTATATGTATTATTAATTATGTTTGCTGATATTATAGCAAGTATATATCTTGGAACTATCATATTTAAAAATAATTCTGAAAAATCTACAATATTTCTTGAATTTTTCGTAGGACATATAATAATTAGTATTTTCAAAATAGTACCTTTGATTTTGTTGCCTTCAGGGTCTTATCTAGCATTGATGATATATGGAATTTGCCTTATAGTATTAGAGCTTTTAATGGCTTCCTTTGGGATAGGTACTGTAATAGATACTGGCTTTGGCAAAAACACTAAGCAGGTTAGCTATAACAAGCCTTAGCGGTTTCCCTTTCAATTTATATATATTTAGGGTATAATAATTTCATAATTTTTGTTTTGCTTAAGATTATTTTGGTATAATAAAAAATATAGATTCTTTTAGTATAATAAATTGGGGGAACTTAATATGATTTCTAATAAAATTGTTATAAACTGCCCATCTGGGTTGGATTCTAAGGCTGCGGCTTTACTTGTACAAAAGGTATCTAAATTCAGCTCGAATATTTGGCTTGAAAAGGGAGAAAGAAGGGCTAATGCAAAAAGTTTGTTGGGATTGCTTTCTCTGGGAGTTGAGAGACAGGCTACAATAAATATTATAATTGATGGAGAAGATGAGGAAAAAGCATCGCAAGAAGTTTCAGAATATTTTTTGCAAGGCTTCTAAGATAATCTATTCAAGGTATTTTAATAACGTGTAAGTGACGCTGTGACTTATTAAAGTCAATTACTATGGGTTAAAACCTTTGATTTTAGCCCATAGTAATTGACTTTTAGTCACAGCACTTTTGTAATGTCGGGAGAATTAATTCTTTGGTAGTTTTGTTATCATGTATACGAGGTGATTAATTGTTTGACCTACACGAGGAACTAAAAAAATTACCTGATAAACCAGGTGTATATATAATGAAAGATGTTGATGGTATTGTTATATATGTTGGAAAAGCAGTAGTATTAAAAAACAGGGTAAGGCAATATTTTCAGAATTCTTCAAAGCACCCTCTAAAGGTTCAAGCAATGGTGGCAAAAATAAGTGAATTTGAATATATTGTTACAGATTCTGAAGTTGAAGCATTAATGTTGGAATGTAATTTAATAAAAAAATATAAGCCCAAATATAATATTTTGTTAAAAGATGATAAACATTACCCCTATATAAAAGTAACAATGAATGAGCAATATCCCCGAATACTTAAAACAAGAAGAGTAATCAGCGATGGAGCTAAGTATTTTGGACCATATTCCAGCGGTTTTGCAGTTAACGATACAATAGATACATTGAAAAAGTTATTTCCTACTAAAACCTGCAAAAAAAATCTTCCTAAGGACATTGGGAAGTCACGTCCCTGCCTTAATTATCAAATGAAACAATGTCTTGCTCCTTGCCAAGGTGAAGTGAACAGAGATGAATACCGTGATATGATGAAAAGAATTTGTTCGTTTTTGGGAGGACATTACGAGGAAATATTGAACGATTTAAGAGCTCAAATGGAGAAGGCAGCCCAGCAGCTTGAATTTGAAAAGGCTGCTCAGCTCAGGAACAAGATATCAAGTATATATCAGCTATCAGAAACACAAAAAGTACTATCTACCGATTTGCAGGATAGAGATATTATTGGGTATGCGTATGATGCTACAGATTTATGTATACAAGTGTTCTTTATCAGAAATGGGCGGGTTGTTGGCAGAGAGCATTTTGTTTTTGAAGGTGAAGGAAATGGAGATATAGGATATTCGCTTTCAACGTTTATAAAGCAGTTTTACAATAACGTACAATATGTCCCAGCTGAAATAATACTTGGACAGGAGATTGAGGATAGAGAAATAATATCACAGTGGCTTACTGGCAAAAGGGGTCTTAAGGTTAAACTAAGAGTCCCAATTAGAGGAGAACTGGTCAAGCTATTAAATATGGTGGTTCAAAATGCTGAGATATCCTTAAAGCTGTACAGAGATAGACTTAAACGAGATGACACTGCTAATGAAGACGCAATAAAGCAACTGATGCAGGTTCTGGGGTTGGAAAAGGCTCCAAGGAGAATTGAAGCCTTCGATATTTCAAATACTGGTGCATCTGAAATTGTTGCATCAATGGTGGTATTTGAAGATGGTAAGCCTGCAAGGCATGAGTATAGGAAATTTAAAATAAGGTCCATAGATCAGCAAAATGACTATGCAAGTATGCAGGAGACAATATTTAGAAGACTCTCTCATGCAATAAAAGAAAAAGAAGAGAATGCTTCTAACCCTAAATTCTCCAATTTGCCCGATTTAATTTTAGTTGATGGTGGTATAGCACATGTTAATGCGGCTACCCAAGTAGCTGATGAACTAGGTTTTAATTTGGTTATTGCAGGTATGGCAAAGGACAACAGACATCGTACTAAATCTCTTGTATACAAAGGAATAGAGTATGACTTGTCTTCGAATATTCCATTACTTAGGCTAATTACGGGGATACAAGACGAAACACACCGTGTTGCTGTGGAGTACAATAGGAAACTTAGGGCCAAGAGATATACTCATTCTGAGCTAGATGAGATTGATGGTATTGGAGAGTCTAGAAAGAAAGCCCTTTTAAAGCATTTTAAATCAATTACAGCTGTCAGAAAAGCTGATATTAAAGAGCTTCAGGAAGTTGAGGGAATAAATGATAAGATAGCAACAAAAATATATAATTATTTTAGGCGTTAAGTTGAATTCTTAGTTTGATAGGAGATTTACTCAATGTATAAAATAGTCATAAGGAATTTTAGGAATAGGTGCTGAATATTATGTCAATTTTTACAATTGCAGATCTACACTTGGCATTAGGAATAGATAAGCCCATGGATGTTTTTGGGGGAAGATGGTCAAATTATATGGAAAAACTCAAAAACAATTGGATAAGCACTGTGCAAGAAGGAGATAGTGTTATTATACCAGGAGATATTTCGTGGGCAACCTATATTGAAAATGCCTTTGAAGATTTTAAGTATATAGATGCATTGCCGGGAAGGAAGATAATTTCTAAAGGAAATCATGATTATTGGTGGACTACCTCTTCTAAGTTAAATAAGTACTTAGAGGCTAATGAATTTAATAGCATATCATTTATGCACAATAATGCATTTATTATAGAAGGTTTAGCTATATGTGGTACTAGAGGTTGGAAATGTCCTGATGATGACGATTTTAAGAAGGAAGATGACAAAATCTATAGGAGAGAGCTTGATAGATTAGAGTTATCAATCAAATCGGCCCAAACCATAGAGCATGAGAAAAAGGTGGTTTTTATGCATTACCCACCGGTAACGGTAAAAAGTAAAAATTCAGGATTTATTGATATAATGAAAAGTTACAATATTTCAGAATGCTATTATGGACATTTGCATGGTGATGGTATTAGGGGTGCAATTGAGGGTGATTACCAAGGGATTACTTTAAAGCTTGTATCGGCAGACTATTTGGACTTTGTTCCAATATTAGTATGCCCATAATAATTAGTCAGATGAATTAAATATATTTGTTATTTTGTCGATAATATGCGACTTTGTCGCAGTTTTATGCGATAAAATGGTAATATTATGGGTATATATTAGCTTGAAATATGCTTATGATATGGTATAATTGAATGGTTAATTTTTAAATGATGTATATTTTCTGGTTTTCGTTTTAACATCAGAAAAAGCGATAATTCAGCTAAAAGGCTAGTAAATAAAGAAGACATAATATCACCGCTGAGCAAAAAATTAATAAACAAAATAAAACTAAATACCGGGAGGAAGTTTACAAAAATGAACGTAAAAATTGAAAATGTTGAAAAGAATGTTGTACAACTTGAGATAGAAGTTGATGCAGCTAAATTTGAAGAAGGTATGCAAGAATCATATTTAAAGAATGTATCAAAATTTAACGTACCTGGCTTCAGAAAAGGTAAAGCTCCAAGAAATATTGTTGAGCGTTATTATGGAGAGCAGGCATTATATGATGATGCAATAAACATTGTATGTGCTGAAGCATATGACCTTGCAGTTGATGAAAAAAACATACATCCAGTGGATAGACCAGAGCTAGACATAATTCAAATAGGAAATAAACAAAACTTAATTTTTACTGCCAAAGTTACAGTTAAACCTGAGGTTGAATTAGGTGCGTATATGGGAGTAGAGGTTACAAAGGCCGATGCTACTGTTACTGATGAAGCTTTTGAAAATGAATTCCAAAAGGTTGTTGAAAAGAACTCACGTTTAATTTCTGTTTCTGACAGACCAGTACAGACTGGAGATACTGCAGTTATTGATTTTGAGGGATTTATTGATTCTATTCCATTTGAAGGTGGGAAGGGAACTGACTACAGCTTGGTAATAGGTTCAGGATCATTTATCCCAGGCTTTGAGGATCAATTGATTGGTAAGAACGTTGGTGAAGATGTAGATGTTAATGTTAGTTTCCCAGAGGATTATGGCAAAGATGATCTAAGTGGTAAACCTGCATTATTTAAAGTTACTATTAAGGAAATAAAAGTTAAGGAATTGCCTACTGTAGATGACGAATTTGCTAAGGATATAAGCGAATTTGATACTCTAGATGAATATAAAAAGGATTTAAGAAATAAATTAGAAGAGGCTGCAAATCATAAAGCAGAACATGAAAATGAAAATAATGTTATTGAAAAGATAGCTGAAAATGCAACTGTTGATATTCCAGACGTTATGATTGAAAAGCAGATTGATTCAATGGCTAAGGATTTTGACATGAGACTTCGTTACCAGGGCTTAGACCTTCAAAGATATTTGGAGTTAATGGGTATGGATTTTGAAGGCTTTAGGGGTCAATTTGCCGATAGAGCTAAAAAGGAAGTTAAGATTCAGCTAGTTGTTGAGAAAATATGTGAAGTAGAAAACACTCAGGTTTCTGACGAAGAGGCAGATGATGAAATTAAGAAGATGGCTGAGGCATATAAGCAATCAACTGAAGACCTTAAGAAATCATTAAGACCAGAAGATATGGAATATGTTAAGAAGGATATAGCATTTAGAAAAACAATAAAACTCTTAGTTGAAAACGCAAAGTTAGTTTAATACTTTTTTACTGTAACCAGAACCATATTTAACCGATGCCTACTGCCACTAATACTCCAGTTTTTCAATCTGAAGATAAGCGGCACTATGGCTCTGGATAACGTTTTCTAAGATTTGGAGCGAGCAAGCTCTCGCCAAATCTAAGAAATCTGTTTATATTTCACGGGGAAATTGGTAACAGTATTAAATGTAGTAAATAAGAGTTCCATGAATAAATTAAGAACATATAATAATAAGGGAGGTATGGTCATGAGTTTAGTACCTATGGTTGTTGAACAGACTAATCGTGGAGAGAGGTCATATGATATTTTTTCAAGACTATTAAATGATAGAATAATAGTTTTAAGTGATGAGGTTAATGATGTTACAGCAAGCCTAGTTGTGGCACAGATGCTCTATCTAGAAGCACAGGATCCTGATAAAGATATACAGTTTTATATAAATAGTCCAGGTGGAGCAGTCCACTCAGGATTTGCGATATATGATACTATGCAGTATGTTAAGTGTGATGTATCAACTATTTGTATGGGAATGGCTGCAAGCATGGGAGCTTTCCTATTGGCAGCAGGTGCAAAAGGAAAAAGATTTGCATTGCCAAACAGTGAAATCATGATACATCAGCCTCTTGGTGGTGCTAAAGGGCAAGCAACCGATATTAAAATCCACGCCGAGAATATCCTGAAAACTAAGGATAAATTGAATAAGATATTAAGTGAAAGAACAGGGCAGCCTCTTGAAAAAATAGAGAAAGACACTGATAGAGATTACTTTATGTCTGCACAGGAAGCTAAGGCATACGGATTGGTTGATGAAATTATGGAAAGAAGAAAATAGTTGAGGTGCAATTATGACCAGATATGATGAGAAGAAGCAACTAAAATGTTCTTTTTGTGGTAAATCTCAAGAACAGGTAAAGAGACTAGTTGCAGGGCCTGGTGTATACATCTGCGATGAATGTATTGAATTGTGCTCGGAGATTATTGAAGAGGAATTTGAAGATACCAAGATTGATGCAGAAGTTAACGATATACCTAAGCCAAAAGAAATAAAGGAGATTCTTGACCAGTATGTAGTAGGTCAGGAGGTCGCAAAAAAATCTCTTTCGGTAGCTGTTTACAATCATTATAAGAGAATAAACAGCGATTTTAAGACCTCAGATATTGAGCTTCAAAAGAGCAATATAGTTATGCTAGGGCCTACAGGTAGCGGTAAAACTTTTCTGGCACAGACACTTGCAAGAATACTAAATGTTCCCTTTGCTATTGCTGATGCTACTTCTCTTACTGAAGCAGGGTATGTGGGGGAGGATGTAGAAAATATACTTCTCAGACTGATTCAAGCTGCCGATTATGATATTGAAAAAGCAGAAAAAGGTATTATATATATTGATGAAATTGATAAAATAGCCCGTAAGTCGGAAAATCCTTCTATAACTAGAGATGTTAGCGGTGAGGGTGTACAACAAGCACTGCTCAAGATTCTTGAGGGGACACTAGCTTCAGTACCGCCACAAGGTGGTAGAAAGCATCCGCATCAAGAGTTTATCCAAATTGATACAACAAACATTTTGTTTATCTGTGGTGGTGCTTTTGATGGTATTGATAAAATAATACAAAATAGAATTGGCAAGAAGTCTCTTGGCTTTGGTGCAAAAATAGAAAGTAATAAGGATAGGGATGTAGGAGAGCTGCTCAAAGATATTCTTCCACAGGATTTATTGAAGTTTGGGCTTATACCTGAGTTTGTTGGGAGACTTCCAATAGTAGTGACCTTGCAGTCTTTAGATAAAAAAGCTCTTGTTCAAATATTGACAGAGCCAAAGAATGCATTAGTAAAACAGTACCAGAAGATTTTTGAAATGGACGATGTTCTGCTAGAAATACCAGAGGATGCTTTAGAGCTTATTGCAGAGAGAGCAATAAATAGAAATACTGGTGCGAGAGGGCTTAGAGCAATTCTTGAAGAAGTAATGCTTGGAGTAATGTATGATATTCCATCTATGCCTAATGTTGAAAAATGTATCATTAATAAGTCCGTATTAGAAAGCGGCTCTGATCCAGAATTGATTCTGAATGAGAACCGAAAATCTTTAAAAAAAGCGGGTTCAAAAAAAACTAAAGTTAAGAAAGAATCAGTATCATAATTAAATAATCAAAATATTCGTTTTATAAAGACTGTTTTCAGGTAGATTAAATACTACTAGAAACAGTCTTTTTTGTTAACGAAATTATGAGTATTATTATATTCTAATTGGATAAAATAATTAACATTGCCAATAATATATTTATACACATCTCATGTAAATACGCTTTAGTAATATGCTAACTAATACATTGTGTATGAATACTATAAGAGGAGGTACAGAATGTTCACGACGACAATGTTAATTATACAGTTTTTTTTCTCTATAGTTATCGGGATATATTTCTTTTCATTGCTTAAAAACCAGCAAGGGAATAAAGGTGCAATTGAAAGAGAATCAAGAAAGGAACTGGACAAGTTAAGGAAATTAAGAGATATACGATTATCTGAGCCCTTATCAGAGAAGACAAGACCAGCTACACTAAAGGATATTGTTGGTCAGGAGCAGGGTCTTAAGGCACTACGTGCTTCACTTTGTGGAACAAATCCGCAACATGTAATCATATACGGGCCTCCGGGCGTAGGTAAAACTGCTGCGGCTAGAGTTATTCTTGAAGAAGCAAAGAATAACGTTTATTCACCCTTTAAAAAAGAAGCAAAATTTATTGAAATTGATGCAACTACTTTAAGATTTGATGAAAGGGGAATTGCTGATCCATTAATAGGTTCTGTGCATGATCCGATATATCAAGGTGCGGGGGCATATGGTGTAGCAGGTGTACCTCAACCAAAACAGGGAGCAGTGACAAAGGCTCATGGAGGTGTATTGTTCATTGATGAAATAGGTGAACTGCATCCTATTCAAATGAATAAACTATTAAAGGTATTAGAAGACAGAAGAGTGTTTTTAGAGAGTGCATACTATAGTTCAGAAGATAATAACATACCATCTCATATACATGATATCTTTCAGAAGGGTTTGCCTGCCGATTTTCGGCTAGTAGGAGCAACAACTAGAACACCTGATGAAATACCAGCAGCAATAAGATCAAGATGCGTAGAGATACATTTTAGACCTCTAAGAGCAGATGAGGTAAGCAAGATTTGTGAAAATGCTGCAAGAAAGGGAGGATATACTCTCCAAAATGGATGCAGTAATCTAGTATCTAAGTATGCTCAGAATGGTAGAGATGCTGTTAATATCATACAGATAGCTGGGGGTGTATCAACAGTTGAGAATAGGAGCAGTATTGAAATAAAAGATGTAGAATGGGTAATTGAGTTTGGACACTATAGTCCAAGAATTGAGAAGAAGGTTAGCTCTGCTCAGCAGGTTGGGTGTATAAATGGATTGGCTGTATTTGGTAATAGTACTGGTATGGTGCTCGATGTTGAAGTGACAGCTATGCCAATAGAAGATGGCAGTGGAGAAATAAAAATAACTGGCATAGTTGAAGAAGAGGAGATGGATAACAGAGGCCATAAGTTAAAGAAAACAAGCTCAGCAAAGGCTTCGGTTGAAAATGTACTGACAGTTTTAAAACGCTATATGAATATTAATTTTAAGGATTATGAAATACATCTTAATTTTCCTGGTGGTATTCCTATTGATGGTCCTTCAGCTGGAATTACTATAGCAACTGCAGTGTATTCAGCTGTAAAGAATATTCCTGTAAACGGTGATATAGCTATGACGGGAGAGATATCTATTAAGGGAAATGTAAAGCCTGTTGGTGGAGTTGTTGCGAAGGTTGATGCAGCCAAAGCAGCAGGAATTAAAAAAGTATATATTCCTAAGGATAATTATCAAGAGCTATTCGAGGATATGGATATTGAAGTAATTCCTGTAGATAATATAGGTCAGGTAATGAAGATGGTATTTGATGCAGACATTAATGAAAGAAAAGATGATGCGATTATAAATAATACTGTTCCAATTACAGTACTGACAGCACAAGGAACAACATAAAAAACTAAAGCTTAAGTGATATCGGCCAATACACTTAATTAAAAAATACCTCGTTTCACATCATGAACTTGAAACGAGGTATTTTTATATAATTGGAAAGATAATGAGTGACAAATCTTGGCTTTTGGTTGATATCACTGTCGTGGATTCTAATAGTAATGTATTACACTCAAAAGGCAATATTTAATGATAAATTAAATAGAAATAAAATAATACTTCTTTCCTTACAGACAGTATTTATATATGCTACTTACACCAATGATAAGGATATTATCATGCCAACTGTTGCAGTTTTTATAGTTTTAAATACTATTTATCCTATGATTATAGAATGTCTACATAAAAGGAACAGATTGTCTGTGGTATAAGCACAAACAAATTATTACTAAATAGTAACACCCGTTTTTATAAAATATAAATTGAGGAGAGTTGTTTTGGCTTTCCTTAATTTTTTTACTAATATAAAAAAGCACCGCAACATATGATATAATAGTCTTACAACAACAATGCTATTCAAAATAAAGCACTGTTGGTATCATTGACAGTATGGTTATAATTAAGCATAACAATTCAACACAATTGAAAGGTGACATCAATGAAGAAAAAGACCCTAAAAAAATTTGTCTCACTTGTTATTGCAGCTGTAGTTATTATTGGTGGCTATATTTTTAGTGACCAGAACGGTGTATTGCCACCAGATACACAACAAAGTGTAGTACAAAGCAGTATTTCTAAGAATAGTGAAACTTACGCTTTTGATAAGCTAGAGAGAACTACATTTCCAGAATCAATTGTAAAAACGCAAAAGGAAGGGATTTCACCTTTTGGCTATATAAGCGCTTCTGTGACAAAAGTTACTGATGGAGATACTTTTCATATAAAGTATGATAATCAGGCTTACAAAGTAAGAATGCTTGATGTAGATACCCCTGAGTCAGTAAAATCAAATGTAGAGCCGCAACCCTTTTCGGCTGAGGCCTCTAATCTGACAAAGGAGCTATTAACCGGAAAAGAGGTTAAGTTGATATTTGAAAAGGATACTGCTGACCAGTTTGACAGATTGCTTGCTCATGTAATATTAGAAGATGGTACATATTATAATGCTTTACTTATACAAAATGGTTTTGCTATATCTACCTTTTATAGTCCTAATACATTAATGAAAGACTATTTTCTTGAGCTTCAAAGTGAAGCAATAGAAAATAAAGTTGGATTTTGGCAGCTGCCAGAGAGTAAAAGACCATTTATACAAGATAGCAAAGGAAAGTTTGTAGCAGCTTATAAATTAAAGGCTGATGCCGCATAATAATCATATTTTAAAATATAAGCGTAAAATACTGAGTATAATAGAGAATTTATAAATAAGTTAGGACTATGGCACTATTGGTTGTGGTAAGTATTTTCTATATCAGTATTGCCCAATGTTTGGTAATATAAGGTTGAACATTAGCATTTCTCCTTTTAGGGGGCATGGAGCCCACAAAGCTCCATGTTTTTTTGTTGTCTAGGAAAGTATGATATTTTAAGATTGAAAGCTTTTGGCGTTAAGCAGTAAATGGCTAAGAGACGCTTACTCGTATGAGATGGAAAATCACAGGAATTCTGTTCGCATTTTGAGGATTAATAGGACTGTCTTGACATCGGGGAATTTATAAACTCAGTTGCGTGGATGGAGGCCTTATACAGGTTTAATTAATACGGTTTAATTAATACTTCAGCAGCGGTTAACAAAGGTATATACAGGATAATTAAATTTGTGTTAACATAGAATGTATTAATTGAATTAATATATTAATAGATTTTCTATGAGGTGAAAGAATGGTATCTAATAATAAAAGGGGTAAGAATCTTGAAGATATTCAGCTGATGAATCGTGCACTTGTAATTAGCTTATTAAGAAAGAAAAAAGCGATATCCCGTGCTGATTTGGCGAAAGCTACTGGATTAAAGCAAGCGACAATAACGAATATTATCAAGGATCTTTTGGGTTACGGATTAGTAATTGAGACGGGTAATATTGAAGGAAAAAAAGGTAGGCGTTCAATAGGCTTGACTCTTAATATTGATAAGTACAGAGTGGTAAGTGTACGATTGGCTAGGAAGAATTTTACTGTCGGTCTCTTTGACATTGCCGGTAATCAATACGAGTTGATTACTGAAAGTATAGAAATATTATCTGGCCCCAGATATGTTTTAAACAGGATGTGTCAATGTATTATAGATATCATGAAAATAGGTGAAGTCAGTAATGTTCTAGGTATAGGTGTCGCAATACCCGGGCCTTTTTTTCGGAGTGATGGTAAAATCGGTGTGATAACAGAATTCCCAGGATGGGAAGACATTTCGATAAAAGAAGAATTGGCATCAAAATTCGGTCTTCCTACTTTTGTTGAGCATGATGCCAATGTAGGAGCTTTGGCTGAGTGGTGGCTTGGGTCGAGTTTTATGGATTCTGGGACAATGGTTTATATAGCTGCGGGTCAAGGCATAGGCGCGGGCATAATCAATGATGGAAAGCTATTTACTGGAGCAATGGGTATCGCTGGTGAAATTGGGCATATGAGCATTTTTCTTGATGGGCCGAAATGTGAATGCGGTAATAGAGGCTGTTTGGAGCATTACTGCTCGACGATTGCACTTACAAAAGGGATACAGAGGGAACTTGATAAATATCCACAAAGCGTTTTAAGTCAAGATTGTACACTAAGCCAAATATTTGAGGTGTTGGAGTCGGGCGATGAATTGGCTAAAAAGGTGTTTGAAAAAACAGCTAGATATCTTGGTATGGGTTTGGTAAATATTATTTATGCATATAATCCGCATGTCATAATTATTGGCGATGAATTGGCACAAGTTGGACAGCATATTGTAGATATTATCCGTGATACAATTAAAGATCGAATATTGCCAAATATCTATGAAAATCTTACAATCAGGCTGAGTTCATTTGAAACTGACCCTGTGCTTATAGGGGCGAGTTCGTTGGTGTTTGATAATATTGGGAGTATTTTGCCGCTTTGTACTTCGTGTAAATAGGTATAATATCTTAGTATACTTAACTGTACAGAGTAAATTATGCACCACAGGTTGAAAAGGTATTTGTATAAGTCTTAACTATCTCCAGCTTTTAAAAACTTCTAAAATCATATTGCAATCAGTTTCTGCTTAAAATTCACATTATCATACTAATAAATACAAGTATGCTCTCGATAATTCGAGAGCTTTTGTTTAACAGTGCGTCCAGCGAAGCTGGAACACACTTGCAATGTTGGCTTGCCAACTTGCGTTGTTTTGTCCATAAATATGTCTGCAAATCATTTTTATGAAATTAAGGTTGTTATTTTTACTTTTCTTGAACCTCGAATAAAACGTTATATAGTTTAATTAAATTTAATTATTAATTGAATTAAGGAATGGTATTGACATTTTTAATAAATCTAACTATAATTTAAGACGTAATATCCTTGAAAAAGCAAGTGCGTAAGTAGGTGAAAGGCTTAGTAATTCAGCAAGGCAATACTTCCATAAAACATAATAAAGGTGTTTGATTAAATGTTCTTTAAAGCTTACATGATGATTTAATAGTTCAATGAATTAAGTATAAGTGTCATGTGTTAGTTGATTATGCCGCTTGTGTTTAATAATAAAATAAGGAAGAGGTCATAATGATCATGAAAACTGTTAATGTTAAGTATGATGTAGTGGTAGTTGGGGCAGGCCCTGGGGGATTGCCAGCTGCAATAGCGGCAGCTAGACAAGGAAGCAAAGTATTATTAGTAGATCGTAACGGTTATGTCGGAGGCAACGTGGCATTGGGACTTCCGCTACTTGCGTTTCTGGACAAAAAGGGAAGGCAGGTAACTGCTGGAATTGCACAAGAGTTTGTGGATAAACTTATAGCACGCGATGCATGTTATGGTCACAGAACATGCCCTATGCACAATTCAGTTACTGTTATTCAACCTGATATTTTTAAGATTATTGCTATTGAAACATGTAAAGAAGCAGGTGTAGACATACTTTTACACTGTGAGGCCATCAGTGTTGACGTAGAAAACCAAAGATTAAAGAGGATATATGTTCAAGGAAAAGGGATGCGAATTGAAATAGAGGGAAAGGTTTTTGTAGATGCAACAGGAGATGGTGATATAGCCTATCTCGCAGGTGCATCATATGAAAAGGGGCAGGAAGGTTCCGGTATTCTGCAGCCTCCAACTGTTATGTTTACTCTAGGGAATGTTAACCATGATAGGTTCTTTGATTATCTTGAAAAGAACCCGGATCAGCTTACATACGGGGATAAAATTGAATGTGGAGAGGGCTATGATGCAGCATACTTCAGGGAAAGCAAAAATCATGTTTTTGTTGGTCTTAGGAAGCTTATCATGGAACTTCGCGAAAAAGGTGAGTGTCCGATTGACCGGGATACATTTATATATATTAATAGTCCAAATGAGGGGCAAGTCTACGTTAATAGCACACGCCATCTGAATGTGGATGCAACTGATTTATTTGACTTAACAAGAGCTGAACTAGAGGGACATATTCAAATTGGGAAATTAGTGGATATGTTAAAAATATTCGTACCAGGATTTGAGAACTGTTATATCTCTAATATTAGTCCAAACCTTGGGGTGCGTGAAACCAGGCGTATCATGGGTATAAAGAAGCTTACTGCCGACAGAATTATAAAGGGTGATATATCGGAGGATTCTATCGCTTTAGGCTCATATAAAATTGACATTCACAGCGGTGCAGATGATTCCACGCTATTCACTGCACTTGAGGAACCCTATGGAATTCCTTACGGTTGTTTAGTTTGTAGTGATATTGAAGGGCTTATGATAAGTGGCAGGTGTATATCGGTAGACAATGAAGTTCTCGGTTCCACCAGGGTTATGCCTACGTGTATGGCTATAGGTGAAGCTGCCGGTGTAGGAGCAGCATTGGCCGTAAAAAATAATATTCTTCCTTCGGAAGTCAACTATTTTGAAGTTAGAAAAATACTTAAAGAAAATGGGGCGATACTACACCTTTAGTTGATATAAGAATTTGGAGAACTATATGTTATATATTGATTTTTCGGCCTGAATTGATGATATTAATGCAACGGATATTCTGGTTGTTGGTGGGGACGGGCAGCTATTGAAGAGTACCTGTCAAAGGAAAATGGTAGATAAAACATAGCTTAAATCATTTTTTATATGCTTACCGTGTTTTATCGCGGTAAGCATATAAAGATACACTGGAGATCAGAGGAGAAATTTATTGCTGGATTTACTACTGGTTCAGTAAAAGAGTGACTATTCATTTATTTTGATATAATTAATAGACGAATAATCTGCTGTGAATGGAGAATAAAATGTCTTATTTAATGGGAATTGATTTGGGAACCTCAAGCGCAAAAACTATTATAATGGATTTAAATGGGAATATAGTGGGAGTAGGAACGGAAAGTTATAGTGTATTGACTCCTAAAATTGGGTATGCAGAACAAGATGTTGAGTTTTTGTGGGAAGCAACGGCAAGAACAATAAGGCAAGCTTTATCCAATAGTTCTATAAAACCCTCAGATATTAAAAGTATTGGGCTTTCAGGACAGATGCACGGGCTGGTACTTCTAAATAAACAGATGAAGCCAATACGTCCGGCTATTATTTGGGCAGATCAAAGATCAAAACAACAAATTGACAGTATTTATAATATTATTGAAATTGATGAATTAAGAAAGATAACGCTCAATTCACTTAGCACTGGATTTTTTATGTGTTCATTAATGTGGATCAAAGATAATGAACCTCAAAATTATGCTAATATTTATAAAGCAGTGCTACCAAAGGATTATATAAGATTTAGACTTTGTGGTGAACTTGCCACTGATGCTTCAGATGGATCTTCTACACTTGCTTTTGATACAGCCAAAAGATGTTGGGCTTATGACATTATTGAAAAGATAGGAATTAAAATAGACCTTTTTCCAAAGCTTGGTGAGGCATATCAAATAGCAGGAGAGCTATCCAAAGAATGTGCCATAAAAACTGGTCTTTGCTGGAAAACGCCTGTTGTCTATGGCGGAGGTGATACTTTAATGCACTCCGTTGGGAATGGTATAATTAAACCAGGGATTGTATCCGCCAATATCGGAACTGCGGGGCAGCTATCAACTGCAGTTAACACACCTCTTTATGACGTCCAATTCAGGACGAATACCTTTTGCCACGTTAAAAATGACCTGTGGGTTATTCTTGGTGGGCACCTAAATGGTGGAATTACGCTAAAGTGGTTAAAAGAGAACTATTTTCCGCATTTGTCCTACAAGGAGTTTGATGGGATGGCAGAAGAAATACCAGCAGGAAGTGAAGGAGAGCTTTTTCTCCCTTATCTGTCTGGTGAGCGTACGCCATACCAGGATCCATTCGCAAAAGGAATTTTGTTTGGCTTGACCTTGAGGCATAACCATAAGCATATGATCAGGGCTGTAATGGAGGGTGTTGTCATGTCATTAAGGCTTAGTCTGGAGATTTTTAGAGAGTTAAAAATTCCTATTGAAATGATAGTAGCATCTGGAGGTGGAGCAAGAAGCGAAACTTGGTTACAGATGCAGGCGGATATTTTTAATACTGAAATCTATACAGTTTTAGGTAAGGAAGAGGCCTGTACTGGAGCAGCTATTATAGCAGGAGTAGGGGTAGGGGTATATGAATCTCTTGAAGCAGCCTGTGCGGCAATAATTAAATATAGTCCGAAGATTACTTTGCCAAATCACGAGAACGTTAAAATCTACAATGAAGTTTTTGAAAAATACAAATTATTATATTTAAATAATAAAAATCTTTTCCAGAACGTTTAAAATTAGCGAAATACCGATACTTTATCGAAGACTCTCGAAAAAGTCGGTGTAATTTTAAACATAAAATTTAGAAACAGAATAGTTCTAACAATAACATAAAATAACATATTTAGTAAGAGTCGCAGCTCCAATTTATTCATAACTATATGTGCCGACAGCGGCTGCGGCGGAATGGGGATTAATATGAAAAATATTGCTGCTTTTTTAACTGAAGTTAAAAAAATCGAGTTCAAAGAGGTAGAAATACCAAAAATCAAGTCGGATGAAGTTTTAGTAAAAATGGAGGCTATAGGTATATGTGGCTCTGATGTTCATTATTATTCTCATGGTAAAATCGGTGATTTTGCTGTGGAATTTCCTTTCGTTTTAGGTCATGAGTGTGCAGGTAAAATAATTGAGGTTGGCAGTGGAGTTACACACCTGAAGGTTGGTGACAGAGTTGCATTAGAACCAGGTATACCATGTGGAAACTGCGAGTTTTGTCTGTCAGGCAAATATAATCTTTGTCCTGATGTTAAATTTTTTGCAACACCTCCCTATGGTGGGTGTCTTATGAACTATGTTGCCCATCCTGCAAGCTTTGTCTTTAAGCTACCTGATAGTGTTTCGTCTGTTGAAGGTGCTTTGGTAGAGCCTATGGCAATCGGAATTAACGCGGCTCTAACCGGTGGTGTCAAATTAGGTGATACAGTAGTGATTTTCGGAGCAGGCTGTATCGGACTGGTTTCACTTCTGGCCTCAAAGGCATATGGAGCAACTAAGGTTATTATTGTTGATATTATCGAAAAACGATTAGCTACTGCTGAAGCTATGGGTGCTATTAGCCTTAATGCAAACGAATGTGATGTTATTGCCGAAATCGAAAAATTGACGGAAGGTAAAGGAGCGAACGTAGTTATAGACTGTGCTGGAACAAATGCAACAA
This sequence comes from Bacillota bacterium, assembly GCA_023441625.1. GTDB lineage: Bacteria > Bacillota > Clostridia > Acetivibrionales > DSM-1351 > Ruminiclostridium. The sequence goes on along the minus strand of JAEZOA010000098.1, from coordinate 1,621 downwards.
TTTGTCAGACAGTGCAAGTTGCAAAAGCGGGTGGTACAATCGTATGGGTAGGACTTGCAGTTGACTCCGTTGACGGATTGAAAATTGGGCAAATTAGTACTAAAGAACTCACCATCAAGTCTATTTTTCGCTACAAGAATCTTTATCCAACTACCATTGCGGCAATTGCAGATAAAAAAATTGATATTAGTGGTATAATATCCGATAAATACAAGTTTGAGGATACGCCAAGAGCCTTTGCAGATACCCTAGAAAATGCCCGTAACATTGTAAAGAGTGTAATTGTTTTTGATTAGTTGGATGCTTACTTTAATTTTTTGTGTGTTAAACGTACCATTTTTTCGTGTATCCTTGAAAAATAAAAACCATTACGATATTATAAAGAAGACTTAGTTCAGTTGGAGTGTAAGCGACAAACTGGACATAGTCGCCCTTATCCAGGGCGGTAGCGCCGCTTATCGAGGAGTCAAGAATAAGAGAGATTAGCGGCGGTAAGCATCGGGTAAAGAAGACTTAGTTCAGTTGGAGTGGAGGAAAAATGGATACATTAATACTCGGAATAGAGAGTAGCTGTGATGAAACAGCTGCTTCAGTTATTAAAAATGGTAGACATATCATGTCAAATATTATATCAACTCAAATTGACTTGCATAAAAAATTTGGTGGAGTTGTTCCAGAGATAGCATCAAGAAAGCACGTTGAGTTAATTATACCAGTAATAAATCAAGCGCTGGAGGAAGCTGGCATTACTTTATCAGATATAGATGCTATAGGTGTTACCTATGGGCCGGGCCTTGTTGGTGCTCTATTGGTTGGATTAACTGCTGCTAAGGCTATTGCATTTACTGCCAATAAACCATTAATAGGGGTACATCATATTGAAGGACATATTGCTGCAAATTATTTGCAATATCCCGAACTTCAACCACCATTTATATGTCTTGTGGCATCTGGCGGACATAGTCATATAGTTCATGTAAAGGATTATGGAGTATATGAAATTCTTGGACAGACAAGGGATGATGCTGCAGGTGAGGCCTTCGATAAAATTTCTAGGGCAATTGGGTTAGGATACCCAGGTGGACCACTAATTGATAAGCACGCATTAAAGGGTGACAGTAAAGCAATTTCCTTTCCAAGAGTTTATTTCAACGACAATTCATTAGATTTTAGCTTTAGTGGATTAAAAACAGCGGTACTGAACTATTTAAATAGGATGGAACAAACTGGAGAGAAAATAAATATTCCAGATGTCGCAGCCAGCTTTCAACAGGCTGTTGTGGATGTACTTGTAAAAAACACCATAGCGGCAGCAAAGGCTAAAAACATTAATAAGATAGCGTTAGCTGGAGGAGTTGCGGCAAATACTCAGCTAAGAGCCGATATGACAAAGATTGCTCAAAAGCAGGGTATTGAAGTAATGTATCCGGGATTAATTTTATGTACTGATAATGCTGCTATGATTGGGTGTGCTGCTTACTATGAATATATTAAGGGTGAACGGGCAGGGATGGATTTAAATGCGGTACCTGGATTAAAATTATCTTAAACTTATTTTATCCACAGGCTCGTAGCATTAATAAAAAATCTTGCTTCCCTTTGTGGTATTAGGATACAAGAC
>JAEZOA010000024.1 GCA_023441625.1 Bacillota bacterium | reverse complement strand
AAAAAAGGAAGAGCCTGCTGCGGACATTGACCGCAAACAGGCTCATGGCGGAGGCGGTGAGATTCGAACTCACGTGCCCGTGAGGACAACCTGATTTCGAGTCAGGCTCGTTATGACCACTTCGATACGCCTCCATATTATATTTTAATACACACAGCCTTTCGTAGAAACCAAGGCAAAGTGTAGAAAAACCGTAGAAATCGCTAAAAAGCTAAAAGTACAAAATCTCGCAAACCCGCAGGAACTCAGGGGATTCTGGCGTTTTCAAGGCAACTGACCGAGTGGATTTCGAGTCAGCCCCATTATGACCACTTCGATACTTCTCCACGACCAAGTCTTTTTATATTCTACACTGAAATGAATAGTGTTTCAAGCTTTTTTCAAAAACACTGTCTCTGCCTCTTACACTCTATTACATTTTCCAGCCCAACACTGTTCATATTAATAATTGGCTATCTCCAATAGATTATTTCTATCTGTAGATCGCATACCCGTCTTTAGAAGTTAGCACCATAAATTTTTAGGCTCTGTTGAAACGCATTTAAAAAATGGTATTAAAGATCCCATAGCTCATTTTCAGGAAGAAGTCGATGAATTTAACAAAGTAAAAAACAAGGATGGTATTAAGAAAATATCCGATAAGGCTCCTAACCTTTATCTTGGGTTATTTTCTTCTCAAAAGCATATTAGATAAACTGAGCATCAAAAAATAATAAAACTTAAGAATAGATTAACTATAGTTCAAAGCCTTATGGCTTCAACCTCCTCTATTCTTGATTGAGTAATTTATACTTCTCGTTTTCAACTCTGCTGATTTCTATACATAAATCCTTTTCTCATGTGAAATGTTATATAGGCATAACGAATTTACGCAAGAAAAGGATTTATGATTTTAAGCTAACATTAAGTTAATTCTAAGTTGAGTTTAATATAATACTCTTTCCCATGTCTTTCCATCCGTCGAAATGGTAATCCTTTCATAGCAGCCTACGGAAACATATTTGCCGTCACCCCATACTGTTCCGTTGATGCTTGTAGATATTTGGGAAGCAACCGGATACCACCTTATGCCATCATTAGAGCCATATGTTTTGCCATTAGCACCTACAACGACTATTTTGTAACCACTGGCATTGTTACCGAAGGTTATATCCTTCCACTGTGCATTTATACCGGAAAGTCTTGTTGTCCACGTTTTACCATCTGGAGAAGTTAATATCTTTCCGTTATCCCCAACTACTATAAACAGACTACCTGTCCATTCTATATTATTCAAATTACTAGTAACGTTTGAGGTCTGCAAAGTCCAATTTACTCCATCTGTAGACCTATAGATTTTGCCTTGATCTCCTACTGCTACATAAGCGCCATTTCCATACTCTATCTTGTCCACCTTGACATTTGGAGTAACTACACAATCACTCCATGTAACACCTCCATCGGTGGAAACAAATATAGCACCATCACTACCAGTCGCAAAGAATTTTCCATTCAAATAGGATACACCAGAGAAATTAGTTCCCAATCCCTCAACTGGACGAGTCCAGCTTGTGCCATTATCTGTAGAGCGAATAATGGTTCCATTATTACCTACAGCAACAAATACACCATCACCATAGGCTACGCCAAACAGATTGCCCGTTTGAGGAACATTAGATGCAGTCCAAGTATACCCACCATCTGTAGAAATGCGAATTCTTCCACTTGTCCCTACTGCTACATATGTATTCTTGCCATAAGCAACGTCATACAACTGGTAACCTCTATAAAATCCTGGATCTACTATAATTACATCATGTCCAGGAAAATGAATATTAGCAATGGCTCCAGCTTCCCCAATGCCAATACTGAGATCTTTAAATGTAGCAAATCCAACCAATGCGTAAGTGCCACCTTTGTATATTTTCTCCCATCCTATACCGTCTTTTGAAGCACTAATTGTTCCAAGACTTCCTGACGCTATAAACTCATTCCCATTCCAGCCTACATAATTATAGAAAACTTCGCTATCCTGCGATACTGTTTTCCACGATTCGCCGTCATCAGATACTGCAACAGTGCCATAGTTACCAGCTGCTACAAACATACCGTTTCCATAGGTAACACTATTTAAGGAAACTGCAGTTTTAGCGCCCTCAATATCTATCTTTGCTAGCTTCCACTTTGTTGCATCTTCGGACCTTAAGCTTGTCCCATTATCTGTTAGACCAAGAAATGAATTTCCATTCCATGCCATGCTAACAATATTTGCTTTAGCAGATAAGCTTGTACCATTAGCATCATCGATTAAATCAATTAAAGATGCATCATTCCACTCATAGCCATCCTCTGAATAAAGAATTGTTCCACCAGTACCGCTGGCAACAAAAGTTTTGCCGTTCCATACAACAGTGTTAAGATCATACTCAAACTTTGATGGCATTACTTCATCCCAATTATATCCGTCCTTTGAAGTAAATATCATGCCAAAGCATCCTACTGCTACGAATTTTTCGCCATCACTGACAATGGAGTTAAGGGTATACTCTGTAGGTAGTTGAACTGCCTCCCATTTCTCACCATCACTTGTCAGCCTGATGGTTCCGAAATCTGCCACCGCTGCAAACAACCCATTGTTATTTACAGCTATGGACCACAAATAGCGCTCATTTACCTCAGGAAGTAATGGCTCTTCCTCTGCTTGAACTACCATCATTGAAGTAAAGCTGGTAAAAAACATACATAATACTACTAGAAGGGCAAGATGTTTTTTCATATAGACCTCTCCTCTCAAGATGAATATTATACATATTTTACCATATTATTCTAAATTTGTAAACAAAATGTTAATATAATATACTATATAGAATATATTTTACAATATTCTCAGTTTTATATTTCATAACAGGATCTTTGACAGTTGAATAACAAAAAAACCGTAGAAAGCCTTGATATAGGTTTTTTTGTCAATAGCCCATTTTCCTACACCTCTGAAAAAGCGTAGTTATAGTTCCATTTTATCGTAAATTCTTTGAGTTATTCCTATGGAAATGCAATACAACACCACAGCTAGTAAAATAGCCATTGCCAGCATTCCAAAAGGATTATTTAGTATAGCAGGTAAACTTGTGTTTGTATATGAACTCAATCCAATACTATCTGCGATAGAACCTATAAGGAAAATCCCAATAAAAGGTAAGAAGTTAAAGGCTCTGCCCTTTATTGCTCCAAGCTTGAAATAACCAGGCAGTTGAATTGCTGTAAAAAATGAATATATTAAAATTCCACTACTTATACCAGTTATTACTTCATCAATTGTAAATGGAATTTTAAAAAACACAAATATTACTAGCATCAAAGCTAATGAAATTACTAATAAAACAAGGCCTAAAAGAGTTGTAAAAATATATCTTCCAGACACTATCTCTTTTTTATTAACCGGTAGTAACCCATATAATCTATTGAGATCATTTTTCTCAGTAACCGAAAAGGTGTAGCTAGAAGTCATGGCCGCCATAGTCATTGCAAATATAATGCCATAAACAATATTTTTATAACTAAGCATCACTAAAATTGGAGCAATAATTATCACTAAAAAGTATTTGTAATATGGTTTCATTATAGCTTTATCTAACTTTATCAAATTTAGAATATTACCCATTATTACTCTCCCCCTTGCTTGTAAATACTATAATTTCATCAATCGAAACAGGTTCACAGTTAAGCTTGCTAAAGCTTGGAATATCATTTGTTTTAATTAGTCCCTCGAAGCCTGAAGAATATTTCCTTATGCCCAAGATTTTCTTTTCCTGCTCTGTAGTTATATCATTGTTGCCACCCTTTATAATTCTAAAACCATCAGTAAATTCATCCTTCGTTCCAGTATAAATTAATTCCCCATTATTAATAAATGTGATATAGTCTGCAATTTTGTCTAAATCGGTGGTTATATGAGTTGAAAATAGTACACTTCTCTGCCCATCAGAAATATATTCTAGTAGTATATCTAATAATTCATCTCTAGCAACAGGGTCAAGTCCACTTGTGGGTTCATCTAGTATAAGTAGCTTTGAATCATGAGAAAGTGCACACGTAAGCATCAACTTCATCTGCATACCACGGGATAATTCTTTTACTTTTTTGTCAGGATTTAACCCAAACCTTTCAAGCATAGATATAAATTTATTGCTGTCCCAATTACTATAAAAAATCTCGATAGATTTCTCTACTTCTTTAACTGTCCAATCCTGAACAAAATAATTTGCATCAAACACAGCACCAATGCTTTCTTTTATTCTATTTTGGTCAGTAACGCTATCTAATCCAAGGATCTTAATACTGCCTTCTGATTTCTTTAGCATATTGAGCATAAGCTTTATAGTGGTAGTTTTTCCTGCGCCATTTGGACCTATTAGCCCCATAATGTAGCCCTTAGGCAATGTAAAGCTTATATTTTTTAGTGAAAAGCTATCATATTCTTTGCAAATGTTCTTAATTTCTAATACATTAGTCATTTTCCTCACCCTCCATAAGTATTTTTAGCATGTCAATCAGTTCATTTTCTGATATTTCAGCCCGTCTAGCCGACCTTATTGCTATTGTTAAATTGTCCTCTATATCACGAAGAAGTTGTTCACGTATTAGCTCAGAGCCTCTCCCCATTACATAGCAACCTTTACCCTGTACATTTGTGACAAACCCTTCTTGTTCAAGCTCGGTGTATGCTCTTGTGGTAGTAAGTACACTAATCTTTAGGTCTCTAGCAAGCTGGCGAAGCGACGGCAAAAGCTCATTTTCCTGAATTTCCCCAGATAAAATAGCACCCTTTATCTGCTCCTTAATTTGTTCATAAATGGGAACTCCTGCTGTATTGGATATTATTATTCTCACGTATGCCTCCCCCAAAATCTGATTTGTATATTATTTGTTGTGAGTTTTGTGTATCTTAAATCAATGCTTATTGAGTTGTTTACATTTTTTAGTGTATTGTCTGTTATACTTGTTACTTATACAGTATATACACATTGTACAATTACGTCAAGACAAAAAAACACGCAGACTTTAGTTTTAGAAACCTTATCTACGTGCTTAATTTATCTTTATTATGTGGGCTACAATAAGTTTTAGCCAACTATCCCTTTATAACTACAACAAGTATTAGCATCTCCTTTTACAGCTCTTTAAATTTCCTGACACCTGTGTAATTAACTATTTTTATAAGAACTGCAATGATAATAAGTAATACTATAGATAAAGCTCCAAAATATAAGTTAGAGTTGCTTGGATTAATAATTGCAAATATAGCACCTGGAAGCACTATTATCAAAAAGCCCACCAACATATTTACAAGGACACTTGCGCTCTGCTTTACAACCGCAACATGAGTATTCCATTCCAGCTTTGGCAAGTATAAATTTATCAATATCCCTATGACTGGTGAAATTAAGCAATACAGCAACGAAACACTAAACACAGCTATTATTGTTACCACATCCATTTTAAATGTAACTGCAATAATAATTGTGTTAATTATCAATGCAGGTATAGTTAAAGTCAAATTAACAAGTATTTTGCTCCAAAGAATATTAGTAATTTTTATTGGAAGTGATTTAATTATCCAAAGGTTTTTGCCTTCAAGAGAAATTGATGATGCTGTTGTACTTGTAAGATTAATGCAAAAGGCAAATATTGCAATAGTTATTGGAACAATATAGGCTTCAGCCATTGGTATTTCCAGCACCTTTGATATGGTATCCCTCCCAAAAATAGCTATTCCCAATGAAAAAATCGTCATCATTAAAACACCAATTGCTGTATTCATTACATATATATATGATGAAAAATAGAACTTCAGCTCTTTAATATATAGTGCTTTCATTAAGGTTGATGACTTAAGCTCTGACATTTTATAATTCGTCACTTTGTACTTCTCTGACAATTTGGAATTTATTGATTTAAAGCCATTTGAATATATGGCAATAAATATGCTAAAGATTATTAAGCTGACAAGAACAAATGCCATCAAATATAGAATATTGCTATCTGTTAGCGCTACAATAAATAATTTACTCCAAAATAGGATGTCATTTAAAAGGGTAACAGTTGGAATAGTATTCTTAACAACCTCTGTATTTATCTGTCCCACCAGTGAGGAACCCACCATAATTGCAATAAATACTATAAATGATCCTATAAGCATGATTACATTTGAGGATTTAAATTTTGAAGATATTCTACCCAAGTAATATGCAAAAAATGCACTTATTGCAATTGGAATTAAAGGAATAAAAAATACAGCTATTATAACCAAACAGTAGTATAATAGGCCTCCAGAGGTTTTTACTCCATAAACTATTAATGGTGGTATCCCAACTAAAGCTGATATCATCAAATTTGTCAGGTAAATAAAAATCATTTTACTCGACAGGATAACCCGTGACTTCAATGGCAAAGACATTAGTAGATCATAATCCTTAAAAGAAAATAGATATCCCGGAATCCTTATTGAATTCATTATTATCAAAATAAGCGTAATTGTAATAATCGAACTGCTTATAAGAAGTTCAAGCAAATTCAATTGTTCTAAAATCTTACTAAGCTCATAGTTCATCAAAAATGCAGAAAATACTAATGCACAAAATACATATACTATAGCTATACCAATAAGTCCAAGCTTTATCTTGGCAGCTTTAGATTTTGACTTCAAGACCTTATTTATTCCCCAGGAATTTGTTATGTTTGCTTTAATTAGTATAAATATATTATTCATTATCAATCAACTCCAAAAATAGCTGTTCCAGTGAATTGTTCCCCTTAACAGCTGCAGTATCACCACTCGCAATAAGCTTACCGTCTTTAATAATAGCTATTTTATTGCACAATTTCTCAGCAACCTCTAATACATGGGTGGAAAAGAATATAGCACAACCATTTCTGCATTGTTCTTTCATAATCTCCTTAAGAGTATGCGCAGCCTTTGGATCTAGTCCAACAAAAGGTTCATCCATAATAAAAAGTTTTGGTTTGTGTATAAGTGCTGATATAATGGCAAGCTTTTGTTTCATACCATGGGAATAAGAAGATATAAGGTCTCCTAAGCTTGATGTAAGTTCTAATAAATCAGAAAATTTCTCAATTGAAGCCTTCCTTTCACTGCTTGATATTGCAAATATGTCGGCTATGAAATTCAAATACTGTATGCCAGTCATATTTTCATACAAATCCGGATTATCAGGTATATATGCTAGCCTTCTTTTACATTCAATCGGGTCAGTTTTTATTGATTTGCCTTCGATTAGAATCTCACCTTCATAAAATTCTAGAATACCTGTAATACACTTAATAGTGGTTGTTTTTCCTGCCCCATTATGACCTATAAAACCATATATATCACCACTAGCAATATCTATGGATAGGTTATCCACTGCCTTTTTTCCACCCTTGTAGGATTTAGTTAGATTACTTATTTTAAGCATAATAACCTCCTAGGTTCGCTGGCTTTTTTACCGCAAAATCCACATTCATATTACTTACTGTACTGTTGTATTAATCCCTTAATACAATAATACAGTGAGCAGTATTAATTGTCAATATCCTTAGGTAGAATTAATTATCACTAATTTACATAACATCCTTAAAGAAGGGTGTACTTAGGGTTATTAGAATAAATACCAGCAATAATTAATAAAAATAGGATATTTAATTAAATAATCATTTATAGTAAAATGATTATATGCAAAATATTACTTTTTAATACAATTATCCTAGTCCTTTTGAAGGAGGTTATTTATTTGGAATTAAAAATACCAGTTATTGATATAGTTTTGTCCCTGTCAAGTGCCATTGACTTAATAGACCCTAGAATTACAAACCACCATAAAAGGGTTTCATATATTGCATATAGTATTGCAAAAGAAATGAATCTTTCTGATGAAGAAATTAAGAATCTCATATTAGCTAGCCTTTTGCACGATTGTGGTGCAGTAAATTTGTCCGAGAGAAATTCTCTATTTGAATTTGAATTTTTGGAATCTATGCTTAATAGGTATTCTCACGGGTATAAAGGGTGGTTTATTCTTAATGAGGCATCTGAATTAAAGGCTGCAGCCGAAATCATCAAATTTCACCATGTTTTTTGGGAAGAGCGTTTAGAATCGCACTTACAGGTATATAAAATACCTATCACAAGCTTTATACTTCATTTAGCTGACAGAGTTGATATTTTAATTAATCGCAATAAAGAAATTCTAAATCAGCGGACATACATTCAAAATATGATAAATAGTGGTAGTGGCACAATGTTTATGCCCTCAACTGTTGATGCCTTTAACAATTTAGTACAGAAACCATATTTTTGGTTTGACATAATAAATCCATACTTGGATGATCTTATAAAAAAAGCAATGCTTCATTATAATTCTTACATTAATAATAGCAGTTTCCATCAATATGCGAATATTGCACATCGTATTATAGATTTTAGAAGTAGATTTACATCTACACATTCTATGGGTGTAGCAACGAGCTCAAGCGCACTTGCAGACAAAATGGGGTTTAGCGTTTTGGACACCGAATTGATGAAATCAGCAGGATTAATGCACGACTTAGGAAAGCTTTGCATCCCTGAATATATTCTCGAAAAACCTGGCCCTCTTGATAAAAATGAATTTAACATTATTAAGTCCCATACATATCACACCTATAGAATATTAAATTCCATAACTGGCTTGGAAAAGGTTCAGGATTGGGCTGCATTTCACCACGAAAAGCTTGATGGAACCGGATATCCCTTTCAGTTAAATGCTAACCAACTTGATCTTGGTTCAAGAATAATGGCTGTTGCGGATATGTTTACAGCGTTAATAGAGGATCGTCCCTATAGACCTGCGAAACCTGTAGAATATGCTATGGATATGATTAACAGTTCTAAAAACCTGGATTATGATGTAAAGGCTTGCTTAAATCAGAATTTGGAGGAAATACTTCAAAAGACAAAAGCATCACAAGAAAATGTAACTATTTGCTGCCATGAAATTTTTGAAACTCCGTAGGCAATAGGAGAGATGGCTCAGCTGGTCTCCTTGCTTTTGGGTTGGTGAAATTATTTTTTAAGCCAATTATATATTAATTCTATAAAAGAGCCTTCGTTGGAATTCCATCGAAGGTTTTTATTGATTGCAAAATTTCACATAATCATTTATAATTTAAATTAATATAGTTATATTTTGGTATTTTAACCATTTTATTGGAAATTGAGGGCTAATTTTATGTTGAATAATATAAATTACGCAAAAGTATATAGACCACGTGGAGATAATTTTCCAAGTCGATATTGTTTTTTTGACTGTGTCGCCACATATGCTAATTTTATAGGTCGTAATTTCGAGTTATGCTTTATTAGTTCGTGGAGATTTCAATATATTAATGACCCCAAAAAGGATATTTGTCAAAATCTAATAATATCGGGTAATTCCTTAAATAATTTAAAAGAACATCATGGGATTATTATAGTGTTCCATGATGTTGAAAAAGATAAACGTTCTTTATTAATTGATTTAATAGGCAAAGATTCATTTATAATAATGGGGGTTGATGCTTATTACATTCCCTGGGATCTCGGATATAATAAAGAGCATGGCACACATTATATGATACTAGCTGGCATTGATCCAATTTCAAATAATCTAATAGTTATTGATCCTTATTATGATAAATCATATGTATGTCTTGGTGTTTTTGATGAATTTATTGATAAGATTAAAACAATTGCAGATGCTAATTGTACTGTTTCTTCTAATACAAATATAAATAAAACAATGATTGCTAATATAAGAAACAGATTTGATATTGTTAATGGCAAAAATTCATTTGATATGATAGAAGATTTTGCTTATAACATTGAGTATTATATAAATCAACAACTTCAATTATACAATTCCTCATTAATGAATTTGCAAGATGATAAATTAAAATACCTACTTATAAATATATATGAAAGTCGTCAAGATTTTTCTGTCCTACTAGAGTTTTACTTTAGAAGCTTAAAAACAGTAAAAAATGATGATATCCTATATTTTAAGAGTAAAATATTAGACATAATAAATCATTGGAATTTCATTCAGCTTACATATATAAAAGCAGTTACTTCAAACAATTTATCTTTAACTAAAAAAATAAAGAATAGCATCCTTCTTTTAGCAAAAGCCGAAAGCCAATTATCCGAAGAACTAATAAAATTCATTGAACATGCTTTTTATAACACCTCAATCTAAAGATACCCAATTTATTATTGCCAAAGCATTATCTCCGTCTTCCGTATAACCATGTTCATTTAAATATTGAACATAAGAATCATAATTCACCTGCACTTTATTTGCATAATATCTCCATTTAGCATCTGCTAAGCTAGCCATATCTGGATAGTCATACGGTTCACTTGAAGCAAACTCGACTACGCCACAACCGTCATCAGCAATTTTATATATTGTATAATCACCGTTTATACTGTCTATTAAGCCATTGCTTAAAATATCACTTGACCCGACTCTGCTCCACGGAACTTCATTCAAATTACCGACGCTATCGTAGCCGAAAATATTTATTGTTTTATCGTCTTTTATTGTGAATATATAAGCAATAATATCTTCATAATCGCTTGTTTTTCTTAATATAAGTTCCGGAGTTCCGTTACCGTCAATGTCATATAACCCATAGTATGCTTTGGCATTATTGGTGTCATTCATATCATAAAAATGAAAAGACAACATATCGGTTCCTGAACCGTTTCCGCTTTTTAAGTTGTTTAAAGCGGATTTCCATTCAATTATCAACGAATCATACACTTTAATGTAATCGTTTAAGTTATTTGTAATCGCATTATTTGAGGTATTAGTCGGGGTATTAGTCGGGGTATTAGTCGGGGTATTAGTCGAGGTATTAGTCGAGGTATTAGTCGAGGTATTAGTCGAATTGTTTGAAGTATTTGTTTTTGAATTTGTGCAGCCTGTAAACATCAAAATAAAAACTAATAAAATTATAATCTTTTTCACAATATCTACCTCTTTCAAAATGAATGTTTCTATGTTCAGCCGTCTTTTCGTGTTACAGCTTCAAAGCAGATAACAATTTATTCTACATTATTGGACGGTGTTCTTATACGAAAGATACTTCTCCGCCAAAATAATGTTTAATCACCGTTCTAAGTACAACTTTCACTGAATAAGCCATAATCTAAATGTTTGAGACAGCCCTGTTCACTCCATTATAACTTCTATTATCCTTTTATTCTTTTACTTCAAACCATTTACAAACTTTAGCCCTTTTTTGATAAAATACCTTAAGGAATTTTGTACTAATTCCATATTTATCATACCCACTTGATCCTCTTTGATATATGGATAATGCTACATCTCGCTGTTTTTTGCCTTCAAGGTCCTTAACGCGCTTATCTGCCAGTATCCCGCTGTACATGTATGTACCCCAATTTATATTTATAGCACCATCAAAAGGTTTGTTCTTTGTTTTCAAGGTGGTGGCCAGATTAGCGCAGTTTCCCTTGCTGATCTGAAAATAGCCGTAAAACTTGCCGGTAGAGCATTTCTCATCGAAACCACTTTCGGTATAAATGAGTGCAAGCATATCAATATAATCTATCTTTCTTTTTTTACAATACTCCCACAGCAGCTTTTGATGCTCTTTTTTCATAGGATTTTGCGATCTATACCATAAATCTTCTTTATCTTCTTCATCATCCTTATCTTTTGTATCTTCCTTATCTTTTTCATTATCCTTATCTTTTACATCTTCCTTATCTTTTGCATTGTTCTCATCTTTAGTTGTCTGATTATCTGTTTTATCATTAACCGCTTTGTCTGCTTCAGTGTCTTGAAGCTTCTGTGTCAATATAACTTCATTACTTGTGACTGTTTGATTGTCTGTGGTAACCTTCTCCGATAGCGCATAAGCTTGACTCGGCAAAAAACAGCCTATTATAAAGCAAAAAGTAATAATAGTGGATAAAAGTCTTTTAGTCTGCTTCAATTTTACACCCCAATTCGGTATATTATTGTACTGTTGAATATTATATCAATGCCCATGCTTTTTTGGAAGATTTTTTTAAATTGGCCCAATAATTACTCATAATTATGCCCATGCCCATCATTTTTCACAAGAATATCAAAGGAGATGTTCTTTTCCTTGACAGAAATGGGATGGGCTCAAACTTTGCAAGCTCAGAAACTATCGCAGAGTGGGATTCATGAAGATATATGTTATAAGTATCACTTTGTATCTGATAGTAAATTTTATTTCTTCATATCCCCCCTTTAAGCACAATATCTTATCGAATACTTATATATACAAAATAAAAGAATAAAATAAAAGGAGAATAATCATGATTAAATCGAAAACTAAAAGCCTACTTGCTTTAGCATTAGCATTATCTGTATTTTCAACAGCACTAATCGGAATCTCAGCAAAGTCACAAAATAGTACTGAAAAAAAGGTGGCTACAGGCAACACTCAAAGTGTAGAAAACCATAAAAACCAAGTCGAATCAAGCATTCCTTTAGTTAAAAATACTAAAGTCAGCACTCCTAAGGTAAAAAAGACTACAAAGGATATCAAAAAAGCAGCAAAGGTTCAGACTAAGACTGTGAAGAATAAGCAATTAAGCTCATTAGAGTCAAAACTAAACGTTATTGAGTCAGATACAAATAAACTTGGTTTACAAATTAATGCATTCATAGCGACAACTAAGACTGGAAGCGTAATCAAAACCAATAAAAACAAAACAGCGTTCATAAACAGCACAACCGGAAAGCTTAAAGCTTTGTCGAACAGACTGACAGCTGTAGAGAATAACTCAAAAGCACTTAGCGAAAAAGTGGATAAAACATCAGATCAATACAAAAACCTTGTAAATAAGATAACTACCATTAAAACAAAAATAGCCAATGAAGGGGAATTGCTTAAAACCCTGAAGGCAAACAAATAAAAGTATGCAAAAAACGGCACGAATTTTGTAGGGGAAACAACAAAATTCCGTGCCGTTTTTAGCTCTTCAAGAATAAATAAGTTTGAACACCTACAATATATCATATGTTGTATATTGTATTGTCAAAGGCTGAATATTAACAGTTAAAGGCAACCTACACTTTTTAAAAAGTTTAGTGGTTGACAAGTTTTAAGGTCTAATGTAAAATATAAAAGCGGCTTAAAGCCGAACAGAATATTATATATGGAGAGATGGCTGAGCTGGTCTAAGGCGCACGACTGGAAATCGTGTGATGGGTGAAACTATCCGTGGGTTCGAATCCCACTCTCTCCGCCAAAATAAGGGCTTTCAGGATTTATTCTTGAGAGCCAGTTTTGCTTTTTGGGACTTTCGAGGTGCTTGATTTTTTTGTTTGCCATGCTTCCTCTAGGTTCTTGTTTTCTTGTTGTTGTTGCATCTTAATTTTCATTTTTTATGCACCATTCTCTATATTTTTTGTGAGGATTTAATGCGCATGAAGGCTTAAAAGGATAGCACAAGATTCGTGAAATTTTCAAGAGTTTATTAAGTACTGCAATGTGAAGAACTTGGCAAAGGACACAATCATTTTTTATGAGAATTGCTTCAAGAGTCTTAGTAAGTTCTATCCACAGCAAGAGTTTGTAAGGGATATTTCTATCAGCCACATACATGACTATATCCTCTGGCAAAAGGATAAAAATATCAGTGCAATCATTATCATTGTAGCGTTTATTCATATGCCATCTCCTTGGTAAATATATTGTAGCTGTTAATAGATAAGGATATCATTTATATCAAATATTTATTTGTTATTGTTACTATTACAATAAGATATTCCTCTTAATGGTAAGGCTTTTCTCAAGTTAGGTAAGGACTTTCAATTATATAAAAAATAAAAGAATTTAAAGAAATTTAATGCGAATGTCTAATGTATATGGTTATCATAGAACGTCAACAGCAGACCAACATTTTGATAGAGGTATCACAGCAATAAATGATTATTGCAAAGCAAATAACATAACGATAACTGAAATGTTTACAGACCAATAGACAGGAAAGAACTTTAATAGACCAGATTACCAAGCAATGAAAAGGATTGCAAAAAACAAAGGAGATATTATTATTCTCTCTGAACTTGATAGGTTTGGCAGGAATAAGGAGGATACATTAAAGGAACTTCAACATTACAAATCATTAGGTGTGAGAGTAATGATATTAGAGATTCCAATAAATTGATGAAGGAATATATTGAATTATGTAGAATGTTATCTTTAAATGAAAAATTTAGTTAAAATGAGAGGATGTAGCATGAATGGATGATATTATTAAAGCAAATAATATATTTTATGGGGTAGATTTACATGTTCATACCCCTGCTTCTTCTTGTTATAAAGGTGACAAGTGTGATAATGAATACCTAGAAATTCTTCGTAGGTATAGCAGTAAGGATATTAAAGTTATTGCTATAACTGACCATAATACAATAGCAGGTTATAGAAGATTTCAACATATTAAAGATACATTACTAAATAAGTTAAATGTTTTACGTGAGTTTATAGACAATCATGATGCACTAAGATGTGAATATGAAAATATTATGTCTGATTATGAACTCTTCAATAAAATTCTAATTCTACCAGGTGTTGAATTTGAAGCAAATCCAGGTATTCACATGCTATTGATATTTAAGCCAGACTGCAATCTAGATGCGATTGATAAATTCCTGTCTGAGTCTGGGTATAGTAGCGAGATTCAAGGCAAGGAAGAATCAGATATACTATCTAATATAGATGTATTAGGAGTCTTAGATAAATCTATAGGATTAGACGCTATTGCTATTGCAGCCCATGCTGACAGTAATAAAGGAATATATAAACTTGAAGGTACATATAGAGCAAGTATATTTCGTTCTACACAACTTCTTGGAATTTGTTATAATAGTCCAGTAACCTGTCAAAAAATGAAATCTTTACTGTTAAACAAAGAATATAAAAGAGATATACCAGTAGCTTTTTTACAAGCATCAGACTATCATGGAGGAGAAGACGAGCCAGGTAGTAGTATTTCATACTTCAAACTTGATAATATCGATTATGATTCTATATATTCGGCATTAAGTAAGCCCGATGAATTTATTAGTCAGACCCCTAATCCCGAAACCATAAATATAATAGAAAATATCGTAAAAGAATATAAAACTCATACATTTGAAATCCTTGAGCAGACTAATAGAGACTTAATTACTAAAACAGCGTGTGCTGTTCTTAATGATGGGTACGGCACATTAGTGTTCGGAGTAAGTATAAGCCACGGTATAAATATGGTTGGAATTAAAAGAAGTGAAGACGAGTGTATTGAATTACTTAAGAGATGTCTTGATGACCTAGCTATAAAGAATGGTAGAATAAATCTATATGTTTCAACTCATCAGTTCGGCAACAGTAGAAACGTAATAATTGCTAGGTTATCTAGTGAAAAAAGAACATTATATTCTATAAATAACAAAGCATACATATTTAAAGGTAAAGACGTTATTGAAGCAAATTTACAAGATATAGAATGTATAGTCGAAACACATTTACTAAGCCGTATGGAAGAATATAATAGATTAAATCAGACTAAGTTTGATAAGATTATTAACGAAATCAACTTATTAAAAGAAGATTCTGGTAAATTTATGATTCTCAATGCTATAGAAAAGACATCAGTATCATTATCTTCAATTCTAGATGTAACAATAAACAAGAGATATTCTGGGGAATTTCCAGTTGCCATTGATAATGGAAATATGAAGGGTAATGTATATTATGTTGATAGAGTAGAAACCAGACTACCTAATGCATATCTAAGATGCACATGCCCTATGACAGATAAATATGACTTAAGTAGTATTAATGTACAAAAGTTTAGTGGAGAATCAATAATCATAGCACCTGGAGGAGGCTGCTATTATATTGATAATAATGAAGAATGGGGATTAGTATCATTAGATAAAACCGAGCCAACTCTAGTATTAACTATTAACGAAGCTTTTAAAAGTAGTATATCATTGAAAGCATTAGCGGGCTGGTTAAAATCTTCATTATTTATATGGTATTCCTATACAGCTTTAAATGATATAAATGTTCATAAACCTTCAATTTTCAAAAAATCACTAGTTCCATTATTTGAGATAATGCAATCTGGAAAAGAGATTGAAACTTTAATTAACGGTATAATAGATGCTGAGTATGGGTTACTTACTTATATAAACAGTGACATCCCTGATACTATCGATGTCAATGAAGTTATAGATACACATAATAAAAATGTAGATGTGATAGCAAAACAAATTGATAAACTGTTTTTTAAGGAATTGAATATAAGTGATGATGATGAAATTATTATTAAAAGGCTTTTTGACTCAAAGCAAATATATAGTGTGCTTAACTAATAGTTTCCACAATATTATCCAAGTTATTATGGCCTAAATGGAGAAAAGGTGAAATGAAGAAAAAAGTTCTTATCAAAGGTTGACAGTTGATTAATTAGTAGTACACTATAAAGTGACTTAGGATTTAATCGTGTGTTGCATTTTAAGATATATAGTCTGAACATCTTGATTTTGATAGGGTTTGAGGGGTGTATAGTTGCATTATCGACTGGAAATCGTGTGATGGGCGAAACTATCCGTGGGTTCAAATCCCACTCTCTCCTCCAAAAAGGAATTATAAGAACACTATTTATTTTAACGGCGGGTTCGCGGTAACTGTGTGGTTGTAATTCCAAATCAGAAAAGAGCAATTAAGGTTTATCCTTAGTCGCTCTTTTTGTTATGTGAGTTTAACATGATTGAAAATATTGATAGTTTAGCATATACTTTCCTTAAGGTAGTTATGTTTGTTGCAAAACATCTGATTATGAGTATACTGAGAGCATTAGGTTGCATTGTACAGAAAATTATATTTTACGCATGTATAAGGATTAAAGTTATGAAGATAGATAGACTTATTTCTATAACAATGTATTTATTGAATAGAGAAACAGTTAGCTCCTCGCTACTTGCTGAGAAATTCGAGGTAACTAAACGAACAATACAGCGTGATATAGAAGCTTTGTGTAAAGCAGGTATTCCGATCGCGTCAACATATGGAACTAACGGCGGATACGAAATTTTAGACGGATTTAAACTTACAAAGCAAATAGCTGGTGTGGACGACTACCTTAATATAATTATTGCCTTAAAGGGATTGAACTCAGCATATGATAACAAAAAAATCAATACAACATTAGAAAAAGCTCTCACGATTATGCAAGGGGGCGAACAACGAATATTTGTTGATTTTACTGTTGCACGAGAGAGTGCACAAGTAAATGAACATTTGAAAATTATTGAAAAGGCAATTTATGAAAAAAGACAATTATTAATTAAATATACAACTGCTGACAACATTATATCAGAGCGTATTATAGAGCCATTGGCACTTTCTTTTCAATGGTACGCTTGGTATGTATTTGCTTATTGCACTACAAAGCAAAATTACCGGATGTTTAAGTTACCGAGAATAATAAATTGTCAGCCTACAAATGACTGTTTTATAAAAGAGCATCCAAATATTGAAAAGTTAATGAAAAACAATACTCAACCTGATAAAAGGCAATTTTATCAGGTTCGACTACTTTGCACAAAAGAAGTAAAATATCAAGTGATGGAATATCTTAGTTCAAACATTATTGAAGAATATGAGGACGGAAATTTTATTGTAGAATTTAATGTACCTTTTGAACGTATGTGGTTTTCTCTTTTATTAGGATTTGGAAACCAAGTTGAAGTTATCGAACCACCTGAGTTAAAAACAATGCTAAAAGAAAAAGCAGAAGAAATTTTCTCGATGTATTAAAGACGACATACAGTTGTCGTCATTACTATGCTATCCTTTTATTATAAATGTAAAGGGGATACGGTTAATGAAATTTTACAGTGAGAAAGATTTAGGAATGTGTGGATTAGCTTGTGTTTTGTGTAGAGAAGAAGAGTGTATTGGTTGCAAAGCGAGAGGCTGTAAACATGGCTGTGATTGTTCAGCCTACCAATGTGCCAACGAGAAAAGCCTTGACGGGTGTTATGAATGTGAAAAATTCCCTTGTGAGGAAAGAATGTTGCAAGGCACTAGAAACCGAGCGTTCAATCAATATGCACGAAATTATGGGAAGCAAGCCTTACTTGATAGGCTAAAAATCAATTTTGAAAATGGTATTAACTATCATAGTCCAGATGGTGGAACAAGCCATTATGATAGTTTAACAACCGAAGAAGATATTATGCGCCTTATTCGTTTTGGTACACATACACCATACATAAACTGCCCAACACTTGAAACTGAGAATTTTATTTATCGTCTTGTTGAGAAAAATGATGCTGATGACTTAATAAAATGCTATTCAGATTCAAAATCGCAGGAACTGTTTAATTCCGTTAATTGTAGTACTAATTTTTCTTTTAATACACTTGATGAGCTTAGAAAGTATATCGATTTTTGGCTAATAGATTATTCTCAACAAGCTTATGTTAGATTTGCAATTGTGGATAAATCAACTAAAGTAGTTGTTGGCACAATCGAAATGTTTGGAATGATAGGTCAATATAAAGTTGAGCGTGGAATATTACGCCTTGATTTAATATCTACTTATGAAAACAAAGCAGCGCTAGATGAGATAATTAATATGTGTGTGGAAAACTTTTATTTGCTTTTTGATGTTAAAGAGATTGCAACAAGAGCAGTTCAGCAAGCTGCGATTAGAATAGAATCATTATTAAAACATAATTTTAAGTATTGTGACTTAAATGACAGAGAGCTTAATTATATACGTTCAAAATAAGCATTATCTTCGTTAGTGCTTTGTTTTCTCTTGACAGAGTTTACATGGGTAATATGGGGGTATGCAACCCCCGAACCTCTGCAAAAGCTTCATCAAATGACTTCACAGTTTTTATTGCGACATGTTCGTTTTGAAAGTCTGGCTCAAATGTTTTTGTCAGCGTATGGTTATATAGCGCCTATAATGTCTGCAATTGCTGAACTAACGGTTGCGGAAACAGGGCCGAATACTATAGCATTTATAACTAATGGCACAAATGAAAAATTTATTGATACAATAGGTGTCATAATACCTAAACGCCCCAATACTACTTGTAATGCTATAAGCAAAGCTATATATACAATTTTTAGTGTTCTACTAAACTTCAACAGTATCCCTCCAATTCCTTAAACAGCTTATTAAATGCTGCTTGTAGCCTTTTTTGTGCTGTTATGAATAGCTTTTCATCCCAGCAATCAAGTTCTTCTTCACCATAATAACGGGCACCAATGTATTGTGAATATCGTAATTCCATTTGGATACAGTCGATTTTGTTCTTAAAAAGCTGTTTGTAATTCTTCAAAATATAACGGCCGCGAATAACATTGATTCCCACTTTATATCCTTGTTCAGTTAATACACAGCATAAGGCTTTTATGGACTCCTGTGTTGAGGATTGCCAATCATAATTAGATAGGCTTATATCCTCGTCTGCTCCCTCGATAAAATCCACACAAAAACTATGTAAGTCTAAAAGCAACACCCTTTTAAAGCATTGTAATTTTGCTTCAATTAATTTTTCCAATGCCATATGATACGGTTCGTAGTATTTCTCAATCCGTTCATATGTTTCGTCTGGATGCAAATTAGTAGGATATAGTGGTTTGGCAAAAGTATTATGAGTGTGTACCAATGCCGTCCAGAAATCTTTGCCTTTCATATCCTCGGACTTATCTCGGTTTAAGTCTATGACATATCTGCTGATATTGGATGATAAAACTGTAATACCCATGTCAGGTAAAAAAGTATACAGTTCTTTCAGGAACCAATCTGTGTTGGAGAAAACTACTTTCGGCAACATAATTGACCGTATGTCATTTGGCACAAAGGTTCCGCTATGTGGTATACTTACTATTACAGGAAATTTGTGGGTGTCAGAGTTAAAAACATTATATAAATTCATGCATCACATCTTCACCTTTCGTGTTCCTTTTTTACAGCTATCCAAAATTCACATTTTGAACAGT
The DNA here is from genome assembly GCA_023441625.1 of Bacillota bacterium. Taxonomy (GTDB): domain Bacteria; phylum Bacillota; class Clostridia; order Acetivibrionales; family DSM-1351; genus Ruminiclostridium. The sequence continues at coordinate 7,595 of JAEZOA010000024.1, read as the reverse complement.
ATTCAAAGGGTTGTGTGTGAACCTCACGAGCAGGGTATACTTTCATCTCAGCTGTTTGGGCTACTTCATAATCTGTAAATGGTAACCATTCAGTAAAAAAGCGTTTATTGGCTTCCTCATACGTCAACAGTTGTTTTCCAAAATATGTAAACATAACCCATTGTGCCGCAGGTATCACTATTTCGGACATGTTGTATGGTTTGGGTTTGTCCGTTTGTACTGCAAGGTAATACAATGGATTACATGGGTCAATATCACTTATAACTCCGCAGACAGTCGAATCCATATCACCATTTAGCTCAATTATTTCGCGAAGTGTACCATTAGTGCTAGACTCCTTCCAAAACTTCCCATAATGACTTTCATATTGCGAAATATTGTCCGGTAACGGCAAGGTAACACCAACGAATCGCATTGCATCTTTCTTCTCCATCCGATAACGAAGTCCGTTGGTACCACTGATTGATACAGACAAATGTAGTCGTGGGTAAGAGTTTAGTTCTGTACCTGATAATCTCGCCGCCGAAGGAGGCACACCATGAACGGCTTGAAAGGCACGATGAAATGATGCAGGAGATATATATCCATATTTCGCTCCAATATCCTGTACTTTCTCCTTACCATTTTGCAAATCAAAAGCGGCCTGTGTCATACGACGTTGACGGATATATTCCGAAAGAGGAAGCCCAACAACATATGAAAACATCCTTTGAAAATAGCTCATTGAACAACAAGCTATGCTGGCGGCCTCCTCATAACTAATTTCACTATCGAGGTTTTGCTCAATATAATCTATCGCCTGTGAAAATCTTTTTAACCACTCCATTTTTATCAACATCCATTCGTGAAAATCATGATTTTTCATATATACTATACCATAACACATAGCTTTTCTTTTCTCTTTTTATGTCCACATATGCAAAAAGCAATTTTCCATTTTTTACACTTATGCCAAATGCCAAGCAGGACAAGTGTAAGTTCTTAATAAGTGTTCAGCATACTCATGACTGCTGTACAATATTTGTGTATCAGTAAAATAATTATTGGAGACAGTGGCTGGTAATTTTAAAGATGTCCCAGGGCAGGTAATTATTTCAAAACACTGTTTATTTTAATGGTGAGTTTGTCATGACAATGTTTTTGTAATCCAAAACAACGCAAGTTGGCAAGCCAACATTGCTTATGTTAAATTGAAAGAGTGGTTAAGGTTTTATACCTTACCACTCTTTTTATTTTAAAATTTTGGAAGTTGAGATTTGTTTGAGCATCCTACTACGAATGCTTATACTATGTGTTTACGGCTTTTTTGATAAATATAACTCCATGGTGTCATAAACTTTTATGATATTATTGAAACTATAAATTACATCACGAATATCTGTTAAAAATTGTGTTTTAACTGGCTCTTGTAAAGAAATATTATCAGAATATGTACTTAATAAACCAATATATTCATCTGCAGTAAACTCTCTTACTTGTTTAAACAAGCGACATTCTGCTCCAACAAAACCATACTTTTCAATTGTACTAATTATTTTTGCATAACGCTCTTGTGGATTTTCACGCTCAATTTTAGCTTTTTGCATTTCTTCTGGACCACGATATTTAGCATATACTTCTTGCATTTTTAAGTGCAACTGGTCATCAAAACTTTTAGGTCCTGGTTTATTCCAAAAAAGCGCAATTGTTCCACCGCTTTTCAAAATATTGTAAACTTTAGGATAACCAATTTCCTCAGATATCCAATGAAAAGCTGTTCCAGAAAACATAAGGTCAAATTTGTTATTTACTAATTCAAATTTTTCGAAATCGGCATTCTCTATTTGAAAGTTCTTGTAATGGCTAAATTTATTTCTTGTAAATTCTGTAAAGTTTTCACCAAGCTCTAATGCTAAAAGAGAACTGCCAGTTTTTAATATAGGTTCAGTAGCTTGCCCTGTACCACAACCTATCTCAATACATTCCTTTTCAGAATCAAGTTTTGAATATTCTATAATATCGTTAAAAAGTTCATTACAATAACGTGGTCTCCATTTATCATAATTTGCTACTTCACTATCAAAAGACTTTCTTAAATCCATACTTACCTCCTTTCAAAAATATAAATTTGGTACTCCATTGGCAATTCACAATGCAAACGCAGGTAATATTTTTAATGTACCATATTTTAACACTATCAAAAGTTGTTTTCAATGTTTTAACTATGTGTGCTTGAATTTTTGAAAAGTATTTGCGTTTTCAACCAATGAGTTTATTTCTTTTTTTGCTTATTGTAGTTCTTTCACACTTTACTCTCACTTATATTAAGTTTCTTCGATGGTTCGCCCCATTTACCCAAAGTGTGACCATCCCATGAAAAATATGTATTGCCTACCATACGTGCTGGGCGCATAAGGTTGATCCTTTCTTCGATAGCAACAGATTCATCGCACAACGCCTCGTCAGCTAACACATTACAAATCTTACACAAGTAGATATCGACATCATTATCCTGAAATGTCTTATCAACTTCCAGTTCGAATGTCCACGGGCATTTTTCCAGCACTGGGACATCTAGCGTCCGCCCTTTTTCGACGTTGACAGGGATATTCATTTTATCTGCATCGTAGCCGGATTTACCACCGAAATAGTCAGCCACCGGCAGTAATTCTTCTGTGACCAATCCCATTGAAAAGACACCGTTTGTGCGGATATTGTCACGAGTGCGCTTATCCTGACATATCGCAGCCATGACGCCGAGATTTTCACCCCAGTAATAACTTACCCAGCTGAACAACCCGAAGTCGGGTTTGCCATCGCTATTGTATGTGCCATATACAAACAGTGTCTGTGGACAAAAACTATTGGTTGGCGACAATGATTTTTTCATATACTATTCTCACTTTCATTTAGATTTTTTAAGATTCGTCGCAGAGTATCTTCAAATGAGATAATTTCATCATTCGAAAATCCTGCGTAATAAATTTCGCTCATTTTACTGGACACCTTATCATATTCGTCACTCTCTTCTCTAAGGAAAAAGGCTTTCAAGTTTAAACCTTGAGGCCTTCTTTGAGTTAAATCATGACTTGCTAGTATACATTATTTTTATTTCCCTTACCAAATAACCTTTTATATCCTGCTTACTTTAATTGAAAAATATTAGTAATATCTTTTCCGATATACTATAATTTTCGTCCCATTTGACTCATCAACAAGATTTTTTGACACAAAATGGTATTTGTTACTCTTACAGCAAATCATCGGAGAAATAGATTCATCATTGAACACACCTCTTAAGCATTAAAAATTTGGATTACTCTGCCGATAGTTTCATTATTATTTGCTGGTTCTTAACATATATACCATGACTTAACATTTTATTTAGCATTTCTTGTTCAACAATAGACGTTTTTTTATATGCATTACTTTTAATCTCCGCATCAATCTTTGCATTAAACTCCTCAGCAGTATAAAATTCTTTGCACCAACTCGGCTTATTTTTTGTTGATAATCGGTTATTATTAATCAAAGTTGAACCTTGCTTATCGTATGTTATTGAAACCGCATTACTTTGTATTTCCATACTTTCACCCACCCTTAATTATTAGTTTAACATTTAGTCTATCTTTTTCCCTATTATTTGTTTGCTGCCATCATCGCTTGTGATTATGATTTGTGATATACCTTTATAGGTCTCATCCCCAGTGTAAAGAAGATATGCATTAAACTCAATTTTATATATTTTACCTGCATCAGTTTCAATGTTTTCGTTAAGTACAGTTATTGAGGTACGAATCGGTTTACTGTTTTTCACTATTTCATGTTCATCCACAAAAGTACGATAGTCGTGAGAGCCATCATAAACTGTATACTCATCATCGACTTTTCCCATAGTTGCTTCACCGTCAAAAAAGCTAAGCCCTTTTTGAATTTGCTTATCAATATCTGCTATTTCTAATGTTTTTGTGCAAAACATGGATTTGAGTCCATCCATGTCGTTTGAACTAAACGCCTTAATTACCTTATATGACATTTCTCTACCTTCGGAATAGTACCTAGGCCATCCATAACCTATTTTTAATTCTGCGCCATCGCTACTTGTAATGGTAATTTGCGATATACCTTCTCTTTTTTTATCACCCTCATAAGTAACATATACTTCAATATAAAATTCATAAACTTTGCCCTCATCTGTTACAATATCAAAAACATTCCATGCCCTTTCAAGAAACGTTATTTCCCCATTCTCAATCGAACTACCCTCATACGCCATAATATGGTCATCAAAGGAAGCAACTTTACCCTTAAAAAGGTCAAAGCCTGCTAGAATTTGTTCATCAATATCCTCCAAGCCTCGGGTTTTTTCGCAAAACAACCCCTTCAAGGCATTTTTATCTTTTTCGCTAAAGGAGTTTAAAACATTCTCCGTTGTTTCCAAATTAATAGTTTCTGAATTCAGCATATTAAGACGAATGGATATTTGCTCGGCGACATTACACCCAGTTAAGGATATCACCATTGTACAGCTTAAAATAATGCATAAAAACTTTAATATTCTCAATATAGCCTCCCCACATCACATAGCAATGTCCACATGGTAAATATATTTCAGTTTTTTATTTAATTTCAACCCTTACAGTTTCTAGCCATTTATCTAGTGCACCCTTATTAAATAAATAATCATTACCGATTTTAACGTAAGGTATGCCTGCATCTTTTGAATTGATTATATCAACCAGACTGCTTTCTGAAATACCCAAATACCCAGCTGCCGTGGCTAAATTATATGTATTTCTTTCATAAACCGTACTTCCTGTGTTAGCGTTATTGTTACTACCTATATAGGTAACCTTTTCAGATAAATTATATAAACCTTCTCTATTATAGCTTCCATTCAACTTTATTCCATTTCCAATAATTACAGCACTCACAACTATGGAAACTGCTAAGCAAATAATTGAAACAGCCAATGCATTTTCTTTTATCATATTACTCTCCTCTTAATTTTCTAGTTTATATACTGTTCCACTTAATTTTACCATGTATTGTATTTTAATTCCATATTATCTCTTCAATAATATGTATCTACCAACTCCGATAACTACGTAAACATCTACAAACTGTACGGCATCAAATTCAATCAGCTAGCTTTTCTACCATTTTAGGTATGCATTATCAAATGCCATCCTTTACTTTTACATATTTAAATAAATGAAAACCATTTTGCTTAGCATTTGGTTTTGTTGTACCAAACTTGACAAAGCCCATTTTCTCATAGAAATGCTGGTTTCTATAGCTCAAATATGAAGTTTCTAAATACCAGCTTTTCCAATCCTTAAATTCATTAAACAGTAAGCTCATTACTTTTGTTCCAATACCTTTATTTTGACTAGCCGAATTAATATAAATTGACCCAATCCAGTATTGTCCCTCGCCATTATCACGAACCTGAATACCCCCAATTATTATATCATCCTCAAGAATCTTGAAATAAATCTCTTCCCTCATTATTCTCATAAGCTCTTCTATCGAGTCATAGTCACGTGGTCCAAAACCGTATAATTTTACCTCTTCCCTGTATGCATCAATTTTACATTCAATAATAGTTTTTGCATCCTCATCCTTTGCCTTTTCTATACGAATCATGTCGCCTCCAAATTTATTACCTATTAATTATGATAATCTGCTTTGATTTTACCCTTTTATTAATATAAAGTTCACTTACTCATTATATTTAATAAGTATACCAAATAAAAATTCAACTATAAATGGGACTGGTGTAACAGTCAGTGGCAGCAAAGTAACAATTTCCTCTGCTGGAACATATGTTATAATTGGTACTTTTCAGATGGACAAATAAACGTAGCTATAGGTAATGATAGTTTTTCTACTAATGGGCATCCTAGTCAAAATAATTTTAGTACTTCAAGTGATTACTACCTATACACTGGTCGGACTTTATAAGAAAAGGTGACATTGATGGTGGTATGGTTTAACCCTAAATAACTAGTCTAAAGTAGCCCTTATCTTAATAAAAATATATTAGAAAGCAAGGAGGTAGCCAATATGTCCTTATCAACTTTTAAAAGGTATGAGATGAAATTTCTATTGAATAATGAACAGTTTGAAGCACTCACACCGAAGTTGTTAGATTATATGGAGCCAGATAAATATTGTCAAAACGGTACAGATTACACTATTTATAATATTTATTATGATACGCAAGATAATCATTTAATTCGAACTTCACTTTCAAAACCATATTATAAAGAAAAACTTCGTTTAAGAAGTTACACTTCTCAAACCTCAGTGAATTCAAAAGTATTTTTAGAACTAAAAAGGAAAACTGGTGGAATTGTTCACAAGAGGCGAGCTGCCATGACATTACAGGAAGCATATGATTTCTTAGAATCAGGCAAACGCCCCATTACTACCCGCTATATAGATGAGCAGGTAATTAATGAAATAATTTATTTTCTAAGCCATAATAAAGTTAACCCAGCGACATATATAAGCTATTCAAGAATAGCCTTTTACGGAAAAATGGATAAGAGCTTTCGAATAACCTTCGATAACAACATCATAACAAGAAGAAATGATCTAAATTTAGAAGCTGGTAGCTTTGGAAATCAGCTACTTGGAAATGGTCAGTTTATTATGGAAATTAAGATATCGAATTCTGTACCTGTATGGTTAGCAGAAATTTTGTCTGAACTTAATATATATAAAACAAACTTTTCAAAGTATGGTGTAGAGTATAAAAAATATTGTCTAAACAAAGAGCCCTATGAAAGTTCTTCTTATGCTTCAAATATTGTTCATAGCCCACATCTTTGTGTAAACTATTAAATTAAGGAGTGAACTTTATTATGTTAGAATCTATTTTTTCTTCTACTACCGAAGGTGATACCCTTACATTAGTTAGTATGCTTTTTTCCTTAGGAACAGCTTTATTGTTAGGTCTTGTGGTTAGTCTTGCCTATATATATACTCATAAAAAAGAGGGCTATTCATCAGGGTTTGTCATAACTCTAATCATGTTGCCAGCCATTATCGCCATTATTATAATGCTAATTGGGAATAATATTGCTAGAGCCTTTAGCCTAGCTGGTGCTTTTAGCCTTATCCGATTTAGAAGTGCTCCTGGTGACCCTAAGGATATCGCATATGTATTCTTTACCTTAGCAGTTGGTTTGGGCTGTGGAATGGGATATCTAGCATATTCAGCGTTATTTGCAATAATTTTATGTCTGGTAATGATTGTTCTCAATCAAATAAACTTTGCAAAATCAAAGACTTCTATTATGCAGCTAAAAATTAACGTTCCAGAGAATTTAAACTTTCAAGGCTTGTTTGATGATATTCTAAATAAATATACAAATTCTTGGACGCTAAAAAGGGTAAAAACCAGTGATTTTGGAACTATTTTTGAAGTTGCCTATAACTTAAGTTTAAAAGAAGCCATTGATCAGAAAAATCTTTTTGATGAACTAAGGTGCCGCAACGGTAATTTAAACATTACATTAACACAAAGGGATTACGAGGATCGGCAAAGTTTTTAAGTTTCTCATGCAAGTTCATAATTATGTCCATGCCCCGCATTTGGCACAAAA
>JAEZOA010000148.1 GCA_023441625.1 Bacillota bacterium | reverse complement strand
AGCATGTTGCGCTGATTTAACTGCACTCTCTTTTATTTTACTCGCATGCTCACTTATTTGATTCGCTGAGGAAGCTCCTCTTTCAGAGTTCTGAGATATTAAACTAACGTTCTCCATTATTTCTTGTGTGCTGAAATTTATTTGATGTGTGGTTGCTGCTGATTCCTCCATAGCTGCAGAAAGGTGCTCTGTCGTACTCAAAGTATCATCAGTTTTATCCTTTAAATCCTTTGTCATAGTCTCTACTATTTTGGAATTATCATTAATATTCCTAGATGTATCCTGCATTAGCCCTAATATATCCCTTAATGAGCCTCTCATAGATGATAAATTTCTTGCAAGAGATCCTATTTCATCATTTCTTTCTTTTATTTTATCGTAGGTTTTGTCATGAGACAAATCAAAATTAGCTGTCTTTTCTACAATTTGAACAAGAAACTTTATTGGCTTTGTAATAGATAAAACAAGCCACAAGCCAATTAAAACAATAAATAAACCAGCTAAAACAGTAACTATATAAATAGGGAAACCCAAATACAAATGTCCAAATATACCACCAATAATTATTAAAAAACAAAAAATTGTTACAGAAAATATTTTTTTGCTAATAGACATACATATAGCCTCCAGTACAATATATTATTTCAGTATTGCTAATACTCAGAACTCGAAACAGTTATCCTCTTAATATCTATTTATACAAGTAAAATATTATCATATAATAATTATTATTTCTATAAAAATATATATTAAATGTTATTTATTGAGTTATTTCTTATAAAAATGGATAACAATTTAATATTTTTAATTCATTTTGTACTTTAATTATTCCAATGAATAAATTAGGTTGAAAACGTTAAAATTAAATCATAAAAAGGTTAATTACAAGCTTTACTTGCCTTCTTCATATATGCTATTATATGTAAAAATCATGTATGAATTTTAGAACATTGATTAACAATATTTTATTTTTTTGCTGTTATAGTTTGTATACCAATTCAAATTTAAAATAGGAAGGTGATTATATGTCTGAACAAATAAAGCTAATTGCAACAAGAATTAAGGATTTGCGAGAAATATCAGAGATATCAATTCAAACTCTTGCTGCTGAGCTTCAAATTCCCGAAGAAACCTATCGAGCATATGAAAGTGGCGATACTGATATACCAGTTAGTTTTCTTTATCAGATAGCAAATAGATTTAATGTTGAACTTGGAGCCATTCTCACAGGCGATGCCCCAAGGCTTCACACATATCAGCTGGTGAGAAAAGGAAAGGGTGTTAGTGTTGCTAGAAGAGAGCAGTATAAGTATCATAGTCTGGCAAATAATTTTGTTGGCAAGAGTGCTGAACCATTTATAGTTACAGTACCTGCTGATACTGACAATTCTCCAGTTCATTTTAATACTCATAAAGGTCAAGAATTCAATTACATAATTGAAGGAACCCTTAAAATTATAATAAATGGACATGAGCTTATCATGGAAGAAGGCGATTCCGTTTACTTTGACTCCACAGCAAATCACGGTATGAAAGCTTTGAACGGTAAACAAGCAAGATTCCTGGCAATTATTCTTAAGTAGGAGGAAAAGGAAATGTTGAATAAATATCTATCACAGGTAGATTTCTCTTCATATGAAGATCTTATTGAAAATTACCATGTTAATGTACCTGAAAATTTTAATTTTGCATACGATGTAGTTGATGAATATGCAAAAACAGATCCAAATAAGCTTGCAATTGTATGGTGTGATGAAAATGGTGCTGAAGCTACATTTACATTTGCACAGTTAAAAGAATATAGTGATAAAACTGCTAATTTCTTTAAGTCTATTGGCATTAAGAGGGGCGACCCTGTTATGCTTGTTCTGAAAAGAAGATATGAGTTTTGGTTCTGTATTTTGGCATTACATAAACTAGGCGCTATTACTATACCAGCTACTCATCTTTTAACTTCAAAGGACTTTGTTTATAGAGCTACTGCTGCTGATATAAAAATGATTGTATGCGTTCCAGACCCAGAGGTTATAAAGCATGTAGAGGATGCTCAAACCAAGTCACCTTCACTCATTTACAAAGCCTTAATTGGAGAAAGTAAGGATGGTTGGATAGACTTTACCAAATCTATTGATGAGGCTTCAAATGTATTTGAGAGACCTCAGGGAGATCTAGCTTCACAAAATAATGATATTTCGTTATTGTATTTTACATCAGGAACTACTGGTATGCCTAAGATGGTACAGCATGATTACACATACCCCTTAGGTCATATTTACACAGCTAAATATTGGCAAAATGTAACTGATGGTGGTTTGCATCTTACTGTTGCAGATACAGGCTGGGCAAAGGCTGTTTGGGGCAAAATATATGGCCAATGGCTTGCGGGCAGTGCTGTATTTGTATATGATTTTGACAAGTTTGTACCTAAAGAAATGCTCGAGATTGTTTCAAAGCATAAAGTAACCACCTTTTGCGCACCACCAACAATTTATAGATTTTTCATAAAAGAAGACCTTAAAAGCTATGACTTAAGTTCACTTAAATACTGCGTAGTTGCAGGTGAACCACTGAATCCTGAAGTGTTTACACAGTTTTATAATGCAACTGGTATTGAGCTGAAGGAAGCCTTCGGACAAACCGAATTAACAGCTGTTCTCTCTACAACTCAGTGGACTAAAGCAAAACCAGGTTCGATGGGTAAACCAACTCCTGGCTATGATATTGATATTTTGGATGAAAACGGTGAGTCATGTCAAGATGGTGAGGAAGGTCAGATTGTTATCCGTACAGATAAGAAAATCCCACCTGGTATGTTTGGGGGATACTATAGAGATGAAGCTCTGACAAATCGAGTATGGCATGACAATATCTATTATACTGGTGATTTGGCATGGCGTGATGAGGAAGGTTATTACTGGTTTGTAGGTAGAGCTGATGATGTAATCAAAAGCTCTGGTTATAGAATAGGACCTTTTGAGGTTGAGAGTGCACTTTTAGAGCATCCAGCTGTATTAGAGTGTGCTATAACAGCTATTCCTGATGAAATCAGAGGCCAGATTGTTAAGGCTACTGTTGTTCTTTCAAAGAACTATTCATCAAGCAAAGAACTTGTAAAAGAACTCCAAGAGCACGTTAAGAATGTAACAGCACCTTACAAGTACCCTAGAGTTATTGAGTTTGTCAATGAATTGCCTAAAACCATTAGTGGTAAAATTAGGCGTGTTGAAATCAGAGATACAGATAAAGATAAAAAGTAATTCGTAAATAAAAAATGGCAGCAACGGAATTTAATCTGTTGTTGCCATTTTTATTGCGAGTTTCCTTGCTAAAATCTTGACTAAGACAGCAATGGTAGTTGTATCTCCTAATGATGTTTAGGTAATTATTTGATACATCTACCATCGCTGTTTAGATTAATAACTTAAGCTAGGAAATGTGATACTAATCACAATTCTAATTATTCTTACACCAACTTCATCAATATCTCATTACTTCTTTCAATAAACTTTGACATAGCAGCAGGTTCAAGTGGCTGGTGACTCATCATTGCTAAATCATAGATATGCTCACTAATGAGTTTAACATCATCCTTCTTAGCTTCGTTTTCCTTTAAATCTATAATTGCCTTAACAAGCTTGTTTGAGGAGTTTAACACAAGTGTCTGTTCTTTTGGGAACATACTACTCATGTCCATTCCGCCACCAAACATTTTACTCATTTCCTGCATCCTTCTTGATTGTTCAGATAACAATACCACTGCTGGGATAGTTTCATTCTTCAAGGATTCTACCTGCACCTTAAGTTTTTCATCGTTAATGGTTTCCTTAAAGAGTGTTTCTAAAAAGCTAACATCCGCCTCAGCTACACCAGTATTTTCTTTTTTCATGCCATCAGAGATATCTGCATCAATCCTATTAAACTTAACTTCTGTCGTTTTACTCTCTATCAAGGACATAAAATGGTTGTCAATCATATTTGCAAGAACAACTGCCTCCATGCCATTTTCATTAAACAGCTTTATATATTGTGCCTGCTGCTTCTCATCTGATACATAGAACACCTTATTCTCATGCTTATCCTTGTTGTTTTCAAGATATTCCTTCAGTGTGGTATACCCACCATTTGTTGACTTGTATATGATAATATCTTTTACCCTATCATAGAACTTTTCTTCTCTGATACAACCATACTTAACAAATGGATTTATATCATCCCAGTACTTATTATAATTTTCACGCTCATTCTCATATATAGAAGTCAGCTTATCTGCAACCTTCTTTGTAATATGAGTAGAAATCTTAGTTACATACCCATCATTTTGCAAGAAACTTCTTGAAACGTTTAACGGCAAATCAGGACAATCGAGAACACCTTTTAACAGCATAAGGAATTCAGGTATAACCTCCTTTATATTATCAGCTACAAAAACCTGATTATAATATAGCTTAATCTGTCCTTCCATTGTTTCAAATTCATGCTTTAATTTAGGGAAATATAATATACCCTTTAAATTAAATGGATAATCCATATTTAAATGAATCCAGAAAAGTGGTTCATTAAAATCATGAAATACCTTTCTATAGAACTGCTTGTATTCTTCTTCTGTACAATCCTTTGGATTCTTTAGCCACAGAGGTGCTGTGTCATTTAAGGGTTCAGGTAGCTTAGTTTCAACGTCTGCTTCATTAGTTTCAGTATCAGTTTCACCCTTCTCCTCTGTTTTTTCAGGTACTTTTGCAGCATCTTCTAAATAAAGCTCTATTGGAAGAAATGCAAAATACTTTTCAAGAGTTTCCCTCATTTTGTACTCATCAGTAAATTCAAGACTATCTTCAGTCAGATACAAGGTAATAGTTGTACCTCTTTCACTTTTATCTGAATCTGACATCTCAAATTCAGTGCCACCATCACTTACCCATTTTACAGCTGTTGCACCCGTTTGATAAGATAATGTATCTATCTGTACCCTTTCAGACACCATAAATGCTGAATAGAAACCCAATCCAAAATGGCCTATTATTTGACCATCATCAGACTTGTCCTTATATTTTTCAAGAAAATCAACTGCTCCTGAAAAAGCTATCTGGTTAATATATTTCTTAACTTCTTCTTCAGTCATTCCTAGTCCATTATCAATCACCTTAATAGTCTTATCATTTTTGTTTACAATTACCTTAATCTGATACTTATTGTCTTCTGGTAATTGAGCCTCACCCATAGCATCTAGCTTTTTTAGCTTACTTATTGCGTCACTAGCATTAGATACTAGCTCTCTTATAAATATATCCTTTTCAGAATATAGCCATTTTTTTATTATAGGAAAAATATTTTCCGTATTGATAGATATACTTCCACTTTCACGATTCATAATATATGCCTCCACTTCAAAAATTTACGTTATTAATAATATAACTCTATTAATAAAAAAATTCAAGTGTTTTTTAGCACTCAATCGGCGTGAGTGCTAATAAAACTTATGATATACTTGCAGACGTATAGCTATATGTTTTGCTGCTTTTTTAATTAGAATGTGAAAACACCCTATAGAGTAGACTTTCACTATTCTCTCTATAAGGTGTTTAAATTTGAAGCTAAGTGTCTAGTTATTTAAATCCTATATCCCTGAAGCAGGTAACATTTTTTCAAGATATGCATTTATAATTTCAGCAGGCTTATGTCCCTCTTGATCATATCCAAACATCATATTTACGTGCCAATATCCTGGAACAATTTCTAATAGTGCGTTTTTACAGCCCTTTTCAATTAGCTTAGCATGTAAATTAATTGAGTTCGAACGTGGCACAAGCCAATCATCTCCTCCATGTAGTATCAAACAAGGAGGTTCATGTCCAGTAACTTGTAAAATAGGTGAACAATCGTCTTTATCCTTTTCAACAAGCATGGCATTTATTGAAAGCTTTAAAATTTCAGGAATATACTTTTCTTCTAAATTAAAATCAAAAACGCCACTTACAGGAATCCAGCATTTAACCTTATTGATGTCAATGTTATATTTCTTGTGCCACTTCTCACTTGTAACAAGAAGAGCTCCCAAATGAGCACCTGCTGAATATCCAATAACAGCTATTTTATCTGGGTCTCCACCATAATTCTCAATGTTGTCAAGCACCCATTTAAGAGCCATTGCACAATCGTCTATTTGACTAGGATGTTGAACATCTGGTACCAGTCTATAATTAATAGATACCACTGTATATCCTCTTTTTATCCATTCAAGTGCATAGAATCTTGTATTACTCTTGTCCTCACTAGCCCAACCGCCACCATGAATAAAGAAAATGACAGGTCTTAGCTTTTCGCATTCGCTTTTTTGATGGTGTATATCAAGCTTTTGCATTGGCTCCTGACCGTAAGGAATATCAAAATAGTCCTGTCTGTTTTGGTCTATTATATCCTTAAGATATGTATAAGTTTCACTGTACTGAAAGTAAAAAGCCCTATCCTTCTCCTGTAAAGAAATTAGTGGCTCCTTTGAATCCACAAATTGCTCGTATTTAACTTCATTTTTCATTCGTATTTCCTCCAGACGTAAATTATTTATATTATATTTTTATAACCATTTCATTAATTTCCTTTGCCATTTCTTCAAGGGAATTAGCAGAATTAAACAATTCCTCGCTCGATGCAAAGGACTCCTGTGTTGTAGCAGTCGCAGACTCTATACTCTGGGTAGTCATTAATGCTGTATTATTTACCTCTGCTATAAAGCTGTTTACCATCTCAGTATGAGAGATCTGTTGCTCTGAAACCTCTTTAATATTCGAAAGTGATTGGATAGTTATATTTAGCGCATCAATTATATTTTGGTAGTATTCCTTTGACATTTTTACAATTTCAACACCTTCATCCACCTTTAATACCAGATCATCAACCTTATTTTCATGCTGGAATATATCTTTTAGGTTATTTGTTATGTCATCTAATGAATTCTGACTTCTCTCAGCAAGCTTCCTTATTTCACTGGCTACAACAGCAAAACCTTTACCATACTCACCAGCCCTTGCCGCCTCAATTGTCGCATTGAGTGATAACAAATTAGTCTGTTTTGATATACCCTGTATTGTGCTAACTATTTTATCAATTTTTTGAGCCTTGACATCCAGATCCTTTGCACTTGCGTATGTTGCAGTTGCACTTGCTTTTATATGCATTATTTTTTCGACAGCATCATCAATGGACGTTTTTCCTTTTCCTGCAATATTTTTAAGCTCCTCAGAGCTATTTATAACACTGATTGTCGATTCTTTCATATGCTTTGTATCTTCAACAAGCTGTGAAACTAACTTGGTGCTTTCCTTGACACTTTCGGAGGTCTTCATAGCACCTGTAAGGATATCAGATGTACTTACAGCTGTTATTTCAGCTACCTGCTGCTGTTGAGCTGCAAGATGAGTTATCACTCCGCTTGATTCAGTAAGAGTACTGGACACATCCTTGACTTTAGATACCATGACCTGGAGGTCATTAAGAGATTTACTGACATTATATTCATTTTCGCAGGATTTCCTAAGAAGATTTCTTCCCATACAAGCACTAATAAATGCAGCAACTCCTCCGAAACTTACAAGCTGAATTCTTGTAGTTAAATCACCAATTGACATACTGAGTGGCTCAGGACATGTATTAATAAAAAATGTAGCAATACTTATTGCTGAACCAAATAGGATACCATACAATGCAACTTTTTTATCTAGATAAAATGCTGCCACAAAGAAAATTAATATAATTACTGTCCATGAATCTCTGTAGGGAATAAGCATTGATATTGCAATGTCGTTTATGCAAGCCACAGTTACAATAATATACTTGTACACATTTACATATGTCTTTATATCCCTCCTTTTCAGAATCTGATTAGATATAAACATAAGCGTAACATTAAAGACAATCGGCAAAGAAAAATACAGTAAGTTAATCCATGTGAAGATTGGCATAACACCAATTATCTTCATAAATGCATAAAAACCCACACCGGCAAAACCACCTATAGTGCAATAGAAAGATATTGAATCACTAAGTCCCTTTTGATATTGCAACAAGTTTTTCTTAAATAGACTCTCTAAATCTTGTACCATAAAAACCACTCCTTATCACTTGTGAATTTCTATACGCTTCTACATACGAAATACCAAATTATCCATATAATTTTAATTAAATGAGCAACCTTACTACTATAACAATACCTACACCACATTATTCTACAAATATTTACTATTTCCTCCCTAAAAGCAATATATTTTTTATATTGGCATTTTAATAACATATAAAGTACTTTATAAGGATAATTATCCATATAAAGCTATTCTTTTTGATTCATCACAAGAAATATTCTTTTGCTTTCCTTCAAGCTGTGTTGATAATAAGACCTTACCATTCCATAAATCAACTATATGTTTCAAAGTTTCGTAGGTATAGCTCAGATCCAGCTCTCGTCCATCAAATTCATGCTTAAGAACAAGAGTATTATCATTTTGAAATGAGTCTACTACTAGAATTGTCGGAATACTTCCAATACCTACAATTTTACATAGAGAATCCCTTACTGTTTTCCATCCTTCATCATCAGAGACTTCAGACACCATATAATCATTACCTGCCATAACATACTCAAATAAATTCATTTCACTGCATAACTCTTGGGTTAGATACCTTCTGATAAAGGATTGATCCCTTTCAGTTTCTCTAACGTCAAATATTTTCTCTAGTCCAAATTTATTATTTAGGTCTTCAAATATCTTAAAGCCTATGTAATATGGATTAATACTGGACTTTAAAGGACGTATTACTTCATTATGCCTTCTTAAAAATTCCAAATGCATATTTTGAGGCAAATTAAGCTTATTAAGTATATTGTAATGCCAAAAACTTGCCCAGCCCTCATTCATAATTTTAGTTTCAATCTGTGGTATAAAGTATTGTGCTTCCTCCCTGACTATAGACAATATATCTTTCTCCCAGTCTTGCAAACGACCCTTTTGAGCTATAAATTTCAGAATATCCTCTTGAGACTTTACAGCTTTTCCGTCCTCTTGTTTTTCTCCATTAATCATTCTATCCGATTGGTATTGGTAATATTTTTCAAGATAGGGGAATTCCTTTCTGTTTTCTGATATTGCAAACTTAGGTTTTTCTTTTTCTTCCGGTTTGTTTTGAAATTCTACAATTCTCTCTATCTGCAGCTTAACTGCATGAGCAGCATTTAAAATTTTTTCTACTCTTTCATAGCCTATACTTGGATCAGATATATATTCTCTTATGCGATTTGCATGGTTTTTAAACATTTCAACAGAATACTCTGCCTTAGTTCCTATTTTAAAGAGCCTATTATTCTTAAAAAAATCATTATGTGCATAAACATGGGCAATTGTCAGTATTTGAAGCAAAAGCGAGTTATCCTTCATAAGATATGCAATGCATGGATTAGAATTTATAACCATTTCATAAGGAAGGCCAGTTAAATTATATTTATGTAAGGTCTTAATTCTTTCATAGGATTTTCCATAGCTCCAATGTGGGTAATGAGAAGGCATTCCTACATATGATTCGTAACCTATCATATCATCATAGTTAATGATTTCAAATTCCTGATTATAAAAATCTAAACCACAACTCATTGCCAAACCTTCGATACGTTCATTCCAGTATTCTAAGTCTGTTATTCCAAAGTCGGCCATTATATATTTTCCCCCTCTAGTTGTCTTTATCACTTACCTTTTCAAGCAGCTTTTTTAATGCTGGCAGAACTTCTTCCTTTTTATTTATGTTTATCGCAGCAAAATTTTTACTGACTATCTTACTTTGCAGCTCTGCCTTAATAGTGCTGCCCACATTATAGTAGCCTGGCACAATTTCACCATAACCAAATAAATTGCATACTTCACATAATTTCTTAGCACTATCGATGGCTTTCTTATTATCTTCTGACCAATTGTCTCCATCGCTGCAATGAAAGGCATACACATTCCAATTAGAAGGACTATATCGCTGAGAAATAATCTCAAGAGCCTTATCATAACCACTGCTTATGTACGTCCCCCCTGACTCTCCTCTATGAAAGAATTCCTTTTCATTTACCTCTTTGGCTGTAGTTGTGTGAGCAATAAAAACCACATCTACATTAGCATATTTTAACTGTAGAAATTGATAAAGGAGAAAATAGAAACTTCTTGCCAGATATTTTTTTGTTTGATCCATAGAGCCTGAAACGTCCATTATACATAGTACTACTGCATTGTAGTCTCTTTTGTTTTCTTCTTTTATTCTGTAATATCTTAAATCCTCTTCTATAAATGGAAATCTTTGCTCATGGGTGACTAACCGGTTATGCGATAAATTGGGTAAGTCAGCATTATCTGATTTCTCAGATTCTTGTTGCCCCTGCTGCTCTCTCTCTCTATCAGATTCATTTATTGCCCTCTTAAACGTCTGCTTTCTCTTAATCTTCTCAACAACTGATCGTTTTTTTGCTAACCGTGGAGGAATGCCTTTATGCTGGTATCCAAGCTTTCTATAGCTCTTCTCCTCTAATTGAGATAATTGTTTTTTATCAATATCAGGAAGGTTTAAATCATCAAATAGATATCTTATTACTTCCTCTATAGTTATCTCTGTTTCATAAATTTCCTCGCCTTCTTGATTCCCAGCCTTACCTTTCCCTGTACCATTGTGAGTATCACCCTGAAACTTATCTCCCCTTTTCTCACTTCCGTCACCGGCACCAACACCAGGTTTATTCTTACCATAAATAAACTGGAATTCTTTAATGCCTTTAATAGGGATTTTTATTCTTTTATCCTTACTTTTACCGATAATACTTTCCTCGGCAATAATACTGCCAAGATTTTTTTTGATTGATTCTTCAACCAATTCTCTATGCCTTCGCCTATCTTCAGCAGATCTATCCCTTCCGTCATTATTGCAATCCCTAAAAATGGCCATATTTATTATCCTCCGATTTATCAATTAGTCCTTCCACAGATTATTAGCAGAGTATTTTAATATGACATTACAGCAATTATCACAGTATCCATTTTTCTTCATCTCATCCACCATAGTATTATATTTAAGAGTTTGCTCCTTATCTCTAACCTTTGTCTGTGTAATTATTCGGCTTAGATCTCTGACTGAAGCAGTCAGCTTCTTTTCAATAGCCTCTTTTAAAGGTTCATAGCTTGTATAGTCAAGATTTCCTCCATTTCTCATTACAAAGAACATATATGCTGTGACATCGGAACGAAATCCCTTTACAGCAGTATCGGATATTCCAATTTGTTCTTCAATGGATCTCATAAACTTTTCATCAGGTTCTAACTCTTCTCCAGTGTTTATATCCTTAATTTTTGTCTTATTTACAAAAGCTTCTGCATGGTCTAAATAGTTGTTGAATAAGCTCTCTGCCTGTTCCCTATATCCATGAATAAACGCCTTTGTAACCTCTTTTTCAAGAATTTTATTATACTCTTTTTTTACCACATCATAAATTAGCCTTAAAAACCGCTCCTTTTCCTCTTCCCCAACTCCAAGTTCTTTAACTGATTTAATCAAGGTCTCCATAACAGCAATAGGATTAATACAATTGTTTTCAGATTCAGACAGAGTAGTATCCAGAGCCTTCATTATAAATCTTGTTGATATTCCTGTCATACCCTCTCTAGTTGCTTCCTCCCTAAGCTCAAATATATCTATCTTTCTTGTCATACCTTTTTCAAGAATTTCTTCCCCATTATATATTTTTAGCTTAGTAATTGGATCGACCTTATTAGAGGGACTTAGTCTGGTAAGAATTGCAAACATTGATGCAATTTCAATTGTATGTGGTGCAATATGAGCTTTAAAATTACTTCTTGATAACATTTTTTCATATATCTTTATTTCTTCATTGAGTTCCATACAGTAGGGTACTTCAACCTTAACTATTCTGTCTAGGATAGCTTCATTTGTATGATCAGATTTGAATTTATTCCATTCTGCCTCATTTGAATGTGCCAAAATAACTCCGTCAAAATAAATCATAGCTCCCTTACCAGGTGAAGGTATTGATTTTTCCTGTGTCGCTGTTATCATTGTATGTAAATATTCCGTCTCGTTTTTAAACACCTCAATAAACTCAACGATTCCTCTATTTCCAACATTAAATGCCCCATTGAGCGATAACACTCTAGGGTCGTCCTCAGAATATAAGTCTATTTTTGATATATCAACACTTCCAGTTAGTATTGACGTGTCCTGGTTATTTGGGTCAACAGGTGGTACTACTCCTATGCCCTTTCTTGATCTAATTGAAAATTCAGTGGTTTCTACTGGAAAATTCTCATACACTCCATTATACTCATTTTTAAGTCTGTATCTACAAACAGGACACAAGTCTCCTTCAATTTTAACCTTTAATGTTTCTCCGAATTCCTTTCTTAAGTGTTTTGGTATAAGATGCAAAGGTTCTTCTCTCATCGGACAGCCCTTGAGTGAATAAGTAGGCACTGTACATTCAAGCGCACGCTTAAGCACTTCCATAAGCGAGGATTTACCTGCTCCCACAGGTCCAACCAAGTATAATACCTGCCTTGCTTCCTCACCTGCCATTGCTGCAGAGTGAAAGTATCGCACTATTTTCATTATAGTTTTATCAATCCCAAAAAAGTCATTCTCAAAAAAGGAATACTTTTTAATAATATCATTTCCATAAATTCTCCTTAGCCTTGGATTCTCATCTGTTTTCACTGCCTCTATACCTTGTGAAATTATTAAGTTATATAGCCTTTGATGTGCAAGAATAGCTATTTCCGGATCTTCTTTTACTAATTTCAAATAATCTAAGAATGTACCCTCAAACTTCTTTTTTACCTTATCTTCCCTATCCTTTTGAATCATTGCTCTAAAATCAAACTCTGGTGTGGTCATTCAAAAACCTCCCTTTTATGCCTTGTTGTAAATATTTAAAACCTCAAATTACATTTTTAAAATAAAAAAATACTTCGTCTTAAAATATATATGCTCATTTTCATAATATTATCAAATGAACCTGTTAATACCTTAAAACAAAATATTTTATTTGAGGAACTTTTGAATAACCAACCTGATTTTGAAGGGAGAAACAATGAAAGTGCTAACAAGAAGAAATAAGCATGTGTTTTACGCTCTGGTGTTAATAATGATTACCAAAACAACAAAACAAGAACTATGTTTTAATAGCACCATAAAGCCCTTAGTTATCTAAGGGCTCAAGCTGTTATTAATTATTTGAATACTTTCAAATCAAACACTTTTAAGCAGTCTTTATTAGTACCATCATGACCGGCAGGTTTTCCAGCTATCGAAATACTCTTCATACCACTTACATCCACGCTAATAGGGGTTAGCGTTTTCGCTGGTACTTCTATTTCTGTGATTTTAGTACCTTTGCTATCGTAAAGTACTATATAGCTAGCGATATCGCAAAAGGCTGTAGCTGTTAATTCCTCATAGCCTTCTACATTAAATTCTACTGCATCTTTACTATCTGCTGATGCAGTACCATACGAAAAGCGATACATCATACCATTTGAAAATTTAACAGGACTTTCAGCTCCATCTGGTGTCACAGATAAATCAGCTTTATTTTTTATTATCCACCCACAATTTGTTCCTGTTTTAAGTACACTTGAAGGTATCAAAGTCTTTCCCTGCTCAGAACTTTCAGCAGAAGCAGTTGTACTTTTCTCTGTGTCGACTTTACTTGTGTCGGCTTCATTTGTGACTACTTCCTTTGTAGTACCAGTTACTGCAGTTGGCGATACTTTTAGTTCAAATACTTTTAAGCAGTCTTTATTAGTACCATCATGACCGGCAGGTTTTCCAGCTATAGAAACACTCTTAAAACCACTTATATCTACGCAAATAGGTGTTAGTGTTTTTGCTGGTACTTCTATCTCTGTTATTTTAGTACCTTTGTCATCGTAAAGCACTATGTAGCTATCTAATTCACAAAAGGCAGTAGCTGTTAATTCCTCATAGCCTTCTACATTAAATAGTATTGCATCTTTACTATCTGCTGATGCAGTACCATACAAAAAGCGATACATCATACCATTTGAAAATTTAACAGGACTTTCAGCTCCATCTGGTGTCACAGATAAATCAGCTTTATTTTTTATTATCCACCCACAATTTGTACCTGTTTTAAGTACACTTGAAGGTATTAAAGTCTTTCCCTGCCTAGCTCTTCCATCTAAATAAATCGTACTTGTCTTTTTGTCTATTTCCACTGTAGTGCCAATTGCTGTAGCCAGCGAATTTAATGGAGCATATATTACTCCATTATAAGAAATCAGTGACTGTGCTTTACCTGATGAATCCTTTAATTGTTTTAGTTCTCCTTTATACATTACCTTGTAATTGCTTTCCAATATAGCTTTAATTTCTTTTGAGTTAGTTGCTGCCATTGTCACTGCAGATGTAAGCAAAATCGTAAGAATTAATGCTAGTAAAGAAACTTGTCTTTCATTCTTTCCGCTCCTTTAAATAAATAATTATTTTTTACATACTATTTTAACGTATAAAGTGAATTATAATATATAAAAATTTAATAGTCAAATTTTGGTCTAAAATATACTATATGTAATCCTATAGATATTTTGGAGGAAAAGTTTATTTTGAAAGCATTATAATTGGATATTGTTAGTATAGTCTCTTGTTTTCGAAATAACGTTGAGCTTATCGTTGGTTATTAGATTAGTTTTGTATTTTTATGACAGTACTCCTATATTTCCCACTCAACAAATCTCTATTTGAATAGTCAAACATAATAATTTCCCCAGCATTTGTAAGCTCACTAAGTACAATAAAATTGACTTTTTTCAAAATGTTCTTGGCCTTAGCACCAACAAATTGAGGTAAATATTCTTTAATAAAACTATCCTCTTGAAGTAACTGATGTATAGTATTAGAATCTAGTATATCTTCCTCTCTTTTTAAGCACTCAGGTATCGCACAAGAGCTGTCTGATCTGAGAAAATCAAATATCATCTCCTGTCTAAATACCTCAGAGCACTCTTGAGACAAATGAGTAGTTTCAAAAAATCTATATAGTATCGCAATATTTTCTCTATAGGATATCGGCCTATCAAGGTACCCATTCTCTCTACAGAAAACAGAGAGCTTGTAAAACATATCAAATGCATTAGAAAACAAGTTCATTCCGATAAACTCCAGAGAGTTTTCAAACTTGTTAGAATTAAAATATCTTTCCAGTACCTCTTCAACATCCTTTAGCAATAAAATATCATCATAAGAAACATAATTATTACTCAGCACCTCATAGGGTGCATAATCCCTATAAATAAATCCATGCTTATCGGCATCATTTCTTACTCTAGAGCCCTTTAATAGTTTCAAAAACCCTAACTGCAGCTGATGTGGTTTCAATCCATAAACTGAATTAAATGACTTTTTAAAGGATTTAAGGTCCTCAAATGGTAATCCAGCAATTAAATCTACATGTATATGAATATTTTCGTTTTTAATTATATTAATAACATTTTTTGATAGTTTGTCCACATTAGTAACTCTATTAATTTCTTCAAGAGTATTTGTATTTGTTGTCTGTATTCCTATTTCAAGCTGTATTAAGCCTTTTTTTGCATGGCTGAGAAGCTCAAGCAATTCGTCATCAAACAGATCTGCTGCCGCTTCGAAATGAAATAATGTATCGCAGTCTAAACCAATGATGTATTGGAATATTTCCTTTGCTCTCTGTTTATTGCAGTTAAAGGTTCTATCTACAAATTTGATGAGCTTGGGCTTGTACTCAAGTAATGTGTTTAAATCACCCTTTACTCTCTCAAGAGAGTAAAATCTAACACCATTAAAGGTTGAAGATATGCAATAAGAGCAGGAAAAAGGACAACCGCGAGATGATTCATAATATACTATTCTATTTTCAACTGATGACATTAATTCAGGAGTATAAGGTGATTTTATTTCATCGAGATTCTGAACAAGATTGAAGCCCTCGTTATATACGATAAGGTTTTCAGTTCTATAGGCAATTCCACTTAGCTCCTTATATTTTTCAGAATTGTTTATTAAAGAGCTGTATAATATCGGAAACGCTTCCTCTCCTTCTCCACACAAAACAAAATCTACCGAGTAATTATCTTCTAAAACAGAATATGCATCATATGAAACCTCTGGTCCACCTAAAATTATGTTGCAATGTGGCAAAAGCTTCTTTATTTCTATTGACAACAAATGTATTAATTCTATGTTCCAAATATAGCAGGAAAAAGTTAATATATCAGGCTTTTCTTTGTATATTTCAGATAGTATATTATCCTTATTATCATTTATTGTAAATTCTCTTGTAATAATAGTATCACTGTTATTACTTAATTCTTCAATAATACTTGCTTTCAAATACCATATAGCCAAGCAAGTGTGAATGTACTTTGAATTAATTCCAACTAAAACGGTTTTCATATATAGTTATGCCCATGCCCCGCATTCGGCACAAAACTTCATTAAAGTACTGGCATGGACTCGGTCTCCCTTTCTTTATTCTTTCAGTTCTTTCAACCTTCATTTTTATGGGTCGATTCTTGATTTAGACTATTTCTATTATCCCATTTTTACTGTTTGTGTACAAGTGTGGTCCATGTTTTAAAAATAGAATCGAAATAGTAATAGAAGTCTTTTCTGCCTACAGCATTACCGTTTTTAATACTTGATGAAGCAAGCAACTTACCATCTAGCATATAATCAATAGTTCCAACCTTAGTATCACTATTAATTGGTGCTTCCAGTATTTTGGGAATATTATATATTATCTCGACCCTATCTACTTCGTCCTGCTTTAATGGAAAGGATATATCATTATCTGAATAGAGTGAAATGCTATTTTCCATGCCTTTGTTTAATTTAATTTTACTAACCTCTTGGCCTTTTTTTAAGTATTCATAGCTTTTGTAGTTCTCAAAGGAATAGTCTAATATTTGCTTGGTATTTTGAGCTCTAATAGGTCTTGAAGCGCAATTAAGCACTACAGATATAAGCCGCCATCCATTATGAGTTGCTGAGGTTACTAAGCATCTACCAGCTTGACCTGTATATCCTGTCTTTACACCATCAGCACCAGGATATAAACCTAACATTTCATTAGTATTGTTAATATTGCTGCCTTCAAAGAACGAAGTCTTTGTGCCCACTATTTCGCAAAATTTTTCATTCTTTAATGCATATTGAGTTATCAAGGCAAGATCATAAGGTGTTGAATAATGCTGAGGGTCATCTAAGCCATGAGGAGTAACAAAATTAGTATTAGTCGCCCCTATCTCAGCGGCCTTTCTATTCATCATCTCAGCAAAGGCTTCAACTGAACCACCTACATGCTCTGCTATTGCAATTGCGGCATCATTCCCTGATCGAAGCATCATACCATACATCAAATCACCTAGCTTATATGTCTTTCCTTCCTTTAAATTAACCTGTGAGCCAGATATAGCAGCCGCTCTTTTACTTACAATTACATCCTCATTATCATTTCCATTTTCCAATGCAACTATAGCTGTCATTATTTTAGTTGTGCTTGCAATAGATCGTCTAGCATATGCATTTTTTTCATAAAGAACCCTACCACTAACAGTATCCATTACTATAGCAGCACCTGCTGAAATTTTGGGAAGCTTATTTCCTGTAGTCTCAATGTTTTCCTGATTAAGCAAATCATAAAATGGCCCGTCATCATCTGTATCATCTGCAATAGCAACATTACCCAAAATCAAATTCCATAGTACAATTATAAATACTGCGGCAATCCTTAATGTTTTTTTCAACTGTCTCACATCCCAGCTTTCTGAACTTTATCAATTAAGAAAGGTATAAGTACAACTAACCAATACCCGTTGTGTTAAATATATGAAAAGTAAATTGTGTTTATTACGTAGTTACTCAACTTTCTAATTGAAAAGTGTAGGTGTTCATACTTATCAATGGAAAGTTGAGGTTATTACTTTTAAAATATTATCAAACATATAAATTTATATTTCGTACAATGATTAATATGAATGTTACAATACATTCATAGTTTTTGTAAAATTTAGCACAATACACCTATCATTTTATAAGTAAAATGTATTATTATATTAATAGAAGTTTAAAAATTATTATTTGCTAATTATTTTGGAGGTTTTAAAAAACTCATGAAAAATGTTTTAATTATTTCATCTGATTATACTGGACATGGACATAAGAGTATTAGTGAAGCATTACAAGAGCAATTTAACACTTATGAAGATGTTTGTTTAAATATTATTGATGGTTTTGAATTAGGCGGTAGTATGTGGATAAGAGTTGGTAAATCCTACGGTAAAGTCACGCGTAATGCAAAAGAACTTTGGAAATTAGCTTGGAAGATTTCCAAAAGAAATCCTACTTTTATTCATGAATTTACAGAATTGACTATAAGAGAAAACTTCCTAAAACTATTAAAAAAACTAAAACCAGATTTAATTTTATGTATTCATCCTGTTTTCAACACAGCAATACTAAACATTCTTAAGGAGTATAAAATAAATATACCCTTTGCAACCTTTATTGCCGATTTGGTAAGCATTTCACCACTGTGGGCTGATAAAAGAGCAAATTGCATTATTTGCCCTACAGAAGAAGCAAAACAAAGATGTATGGGCTTTGGCATTGCTGAGCAGTCCATAAAGGTAATAGGATTTCCCATAAGAAAAAGGTTTACGCAACATATCAATAGCAACCTTCCAAAAAACAACTACACTTTGGACAGGCCTTTAGAGTGTCTTATTATGAGTGGTGGAGAAGGTTCTGGAGATATGAGTGTTGTCTCAAGAATTCTTTTAGACAATTTCAATTGCAAAATACGCATTATCGCAGGCAGAAATGAAGCTTTAAAAGAAAAACTTGAAAAAACACTTTCTTTACAATATCCTGATAGAGTTAAAATTCTAGGATTTGTAACAAACATACAAGATTATATGTTAGAGTCTGACATAGCCTTTACAAGAGGAAGCCCAAATGTTATGTTAGAGGCAGTTGCTTGTAATATCCCACTGATTATAACTGGTGCATTACCTGGACAAGAGCAGGAAAATCCAGATTTTGCAGTCAGAAATAAACTAGGTGTTTTTTGCCCGGATTTTTCAAATTTGACCAATGTAGTTACAAATTTATTAGCTGACAATGCTAAAGGTCTAAATGAAATCAAACAGGCGCAAAGAGACTTTTTTGATTATGACTCTGCAAAAAAAATTGTTGATTTTTGTCTTGATCTGATTGAATTAAATACTAATAAATATCCTTCTGAAATAAAAAACAGGAGAAAGACACTTAGATTAAAACTAAAATCAGGAAAAATAATTTGGTAAATAAACAACGCAAGTCCAAGCCAATATTGCTTAAGTAAAAACAAAAGGGGGTGTAACAGATTAAAAAATCTGGTGCATCCCCCTTTTGTTTTTACTGCTTTATTCTTGAGTTGGTTCATTAGTGAGCTTAAGCTTTTCAAGTACATAGAATATCAAGCTAAGTATCATTCCTACCAATGTAGCAAGAACCATTCCCTTTAGCTGAACATTTTCTCCAAGATTTATTGAAATTCCGCTTATACCAGTAATAAACACTAATGCAGTTAGGATGAGATTTTTTGATTTACTATAATCTATCTTTGATTCAACAATCATTCTGATACCAGAAGCAGCAATTGTACCAAAGAGAAGTAAACTAACTCCACCCATAACAGGATTAGGAATACTAGAAATAACTCCTGATAACTTACCAACAAATGCTATAATTATTGATATAACACCTGCTCCACCAATTACCCATACACTGTAAACCTTAGTAATAGCCATGACTCCCATATTTTCACCATAGGTGGTTGTAGGACATGAGCCACAAAAGCCGGAGAGCATTGTTGAAACTCCATCTCCAAGTAAAGATCTGTGAAGTCCAGGATCCTTTGTTAAATCCTTTCCAACAATATTACCTGTAACAAATAAATGACCGATATGTTCTGAAAGAACAACAAGAGCAGCAGGTGCTAAAATTAGGATTGCATTAAATTCAAAACTAGGCATAACAAAATCTGGAATATTAAACCAAGTTTGTCCACTAATTGCACTATAATTAACATATCCCATATAAGCTGATAGTCCATAACCAACTACTACAGCACATAAAATAGGAATTACTGAAAGGAATTTTCTAAAGCATAGAGTACCAAATACTGCAATTGCTAGAGTAACCATGGAAATGATAATTGCCTTTGTATCAAATACCCCTAGATCATTTGGAAACAGACCTGCATTTTCAGCAGCATTTCCAGCTAATTCAAGTCCAATAAGTGCAACAATTGGACCCATCGCAGCTGGTGGTAGTACAACATTTAACCAACCGGTTCCTACTTTTCCAATAATTAATGCAACAATTACAAAAACTAAACCACATACAATAAACCCACCTAAAGCCTTAGAAAAATTATCAGCATAACTAGTAGAACTTGTAATAATAGCAGCTGTTGGTGAAAGGAAAGCAAAGCTTGAGCCTAAAAATGCAGGAGCCTTCCCTTTACATATTAGCAAATAAATTAATGTACCAATACCATTTAGTAATAATACAAGAGCAGGGTCAATAACCTGTATACTGTTGTATTCAGCCAATTGAGCCACATTTAATTGTTCAAACTTTAAGCCTAACCCTTCAAGATAGTTTGTTTTTGCATATCCGTTGAATAGAATCGGAACAAGAACAGATGCTCCAAACATAGCAAATAAATGCTGAAAGCTTAGAGGCAATGCTTTTAGAAATGGAACTTTTTCTTCAACCTGAATTATCTGTCTAGCATTCTTCATAAATAAATCCCCTCCAAAATTTTTTAAATAAAAAAACCTTACTGTTCTTGGCGCAGTAAGGTTGGGTTAATCCAATCAAAAAAATAATACAAGTTCCCCATATGTACCCTTACTAGCCTCTCTGGACTAATTTAAAAGTTTTTTTATCCGCAAATAAGTGTATCATATGTTTTCGACAAAGTCTACAAAATTACAGATAAATTTTATTGACTTTTTAGTTAAAATATCCAATACTTTCTATTCTTTTCACATAGTACTAAGTACTTGAAATTAGAGTGTTTTATTTTTAGTTATTTCTTTAATTAAGGAGTATATTTTCTCTACAGAATCAGTCATACGATTTTTTGTAGCATCCGTTCCCATTTTCTTCAAAACATCTCTGTTTGAAATTAAATTGCAAATTTGTTGGTACAGAATATCGCCATTTAATTCATTTTCTAATATCACTACTGCTCCTCCATCCTTCTCAAGAGAGCGTGCATTATGCTCCTGATGATTGGCAGTTACATAGGGAGAAGGAATTAGTATTGATGGAATGCCCATAGTCTGAAGCTCGCTGATTGTAATAGCTCCAGCTCGGCATATCATTAAGTCACTAGCTACATATACCTTATCCACATCATAAATATATGGTACCACCCTAACCAGGTTTTGATACTGTTCATCTATTTTTATACTTGAATTTACTACTTCAAATTGTGCTTCCCCTGTGGAAAAGATTAAATTAAATTCACCCTTAAAATGATTGTTAAGCATCTGAGCAACTGTTTCATTGATCTTTCTAGCGCCTCTGCTGCCACCCATTACAACTATTAAGGGCTTATCCTCAGCAATGTCTAACTGCTTTATAACCTCAGACCTATTTGAATTCAGAAGCTCTTGTCTGACAGGATTACCTGTATGAACCAGTTTCTCAGCATTCTTCTTAAAATATTGCTGTGAATCTTTAAAGCTGATAGCTACATAGTTGACATACTTAGCTAAGAGCCTATTAGTTACACCGGGATAGGCATTTGACTCGTGAATTAGGGTAGGTATTCCCTTTTTTGCTGCAACATAAAGAACAGGCCCGCATACGTAGCCACCTGTACCTATTACAACATCTGGCTTTATTTTTTTAATAAGCTTTGATGCTTCAAAAAAACTTGTAACTAGTTCTTTTGCAGCTACAATAGTATCAATGGATAGTTTTCGCTTGAAGCCTCTGACAGTAATAGTCTCAAGTGTATAGCCTTCCCTTGGTACCAGCTTAGTTTCAAGTCCCTTTTTCGTTCCAGCAAAGGTAATCTCCGCTAGTGGTTCCTTCTGTTTAATATACTTTGCAATTGCCAGTCCTGGATTAATATGACCTCCAGTCCCTCCTCCTGCTATTAATACCTTCAATTTATTATCACCTCAGAATCTTTCATAGTTTGAAAATCTTGAAATATTAAGCAATATGCCAACACCAATCATTAAAAACATTAATGATGTACCTCCATAACTAAAGAACGGAAGCGAAATACCTGTAGATGGTATGGAATTAGTTACAACAGCTACATTAAAAAGGAACTGTAATCCAATTAATGACGTAATTCCTGTTGCCATTAGACTACCAAAAACATCAGGTGCATTCATTGCGACCTTAATCCCTCTCCAGATAAATACCAGAAATAGCAGCATTACAAAGACACAACCAAAAAAACCTAATTCTTCAGCTAATATTGAGAATATATAATCATTATAAGGCTCCGGTATATACAGGTACTTCTGCATGCTTTTCCCAAGTCCCCGACCAAATAATCCACCAGACCCAATAGCAAGCAAAGAATTAACTATCTGCCAGCCCTCATCCAGTTTATTCCCAAAGGGGTCAATCCATGCCTTAATCCTGTCAAATCTATAAGGTGCGGCTACTATAGCGCCAACCACTGCTATTACTCCAGGTACAGCCATTACAACAAAATGAGATATTTTTGCACCAGCACAAAACAATATGATACATCCAGTAATTACAATTATTAAAGCTCCGCTAAGGTGAGGCTCAACTAAAACTAATCCCGCAACTAGCCCAATAAGCATTAAATATGGCAGAAGCCCCTTAAAATATGACTGTAAAACCTCTTTTCTCTTAGATAAACTAAATGAAAGAAACATAATAAGTGCTATCTTAGCTATCTCGGAGGGTTGAACAGACTGTCCTGCTATAAAAAGCCATCTTCTTGCACCATTTATTTTATCTCCTACAATAAGCACAAGAATTAACAAACCCACGCTGGCCATAAGCAAGAGTGGAGATAATTTTCCAAATCTTCTATAATCAAAATTCGCTGTTACTATAAGTATAGCAATACTAAGAGCCATATACATTAATTGAGGTATTAAAAAGTGATAAGATTCCCCAAATTTATTAACCGCCGAATAATAACTTGAACTAAACACCATAATTGTGCCTAATGAAAGTAACAATATAACTGATGCAAATATCCAGAAATCGAAAGGCTTTTTGTTTTTGTTCTTCATTAAGGTCCTCCAAATGTATTACCATATTACATATTCTGATTATATGAAATAAGCTTACTATTCATTCTTAGAAATTAACTACTCCTATAATCACTAAGGATGCAATTGCTAATAAGACAGTAAAAATTATAAAGATTGTTACCACCTTCGTTTCCTTCCAACCTTTTAATTCGAAATGGTGATGAATAGGAGCCATTTTAAATATTCGTTTTCCAGTCAACTTAAAAGAGCCTACTTGTAAAATAACAGAAATTGCCTCAACTAAATATATTCCACCGACAACAAACAATATTAACGGCATACGCATCATAATCACAATAGCAGTCAATGCGCCTCCCAACGCCAAGCTCCCAGTATCCCCCATAAAAATCTTTGCCGGAAAATTATTAAAAGCTAGGAATCCAAGGCAGCCACCTGCAATTGCCGCCGAAAACACCTTGATATATCCCCACTCAGGATTTGATAGTGATACTATAGTAAAGAATATTGCAACTACTAGAGTAACTCCCCCACAAAGTCCATCTAGCCCATCTGTAAGATTTACTGCATTTGAAAAGAAATACATGAATACAACTATAAAAAGAAAATACAGCCACGGCTGAATTATATAGTCAGTAAAAGGTATCACAATTGAGCTGCCTGCCTCTGTGTATCTTATTACATAAAACGCAAAAGCAACACATACAATTAATTGCATGAACGTCTTCTGTCCGGCATAAAGCCCATCCTTCCTTTTCCTGACCACCTTAATAAAATCATCTACAAAACCAACCGCACTAAAGCCTAATGTAGCAAGCAGTATAGGTATTACAGCAGGATATTTTTGAGAGAAATATAGTGATACTAATGTAATTGGTATTATAAATATTAGTCCACCTATAGTTGGTGTACCCATCTTTTTTAAATGACTTTGTGGTCCATCATCCCTCACTGTTTGTCCAAACTTTAATCTTCTCAAAAATGGAATACATATTGGCCCTGAAATAAGTGCCAATACAAAAGCTGCCGCAAAAGCTAATATATGTTCAGATGTCAAAGAAAACGTAAACACTGCAACTTCCCCCTGTTTATTAATATGGACCTATTACTTAAGAATTGATAATTCCATCTGCAATCTGTTCCATTTTCATACCTCTTGAGCCTTTTATTAGAATAAAATCTCCTTGTTTAATTATACTCAAAATATACTTTAGTGCTTCATCATTATTATCAAAATGCTTTAATTCTATTGTTTTATTGTCCGAAGCAGCTACTGCCTGTAAAATATTTTTCGAAGCCGTACCAACAGTTATCAAATAATCAATTTTTTTATCCTTAATAAAGCTACCTACTGAAGAATGAAGCTCTTGTGCCATATCACCCATTTCAAGCATATCACCTAGAATTGCTATTCCACGAGTTTTTGAACAAAGCTCTTCCAATACATTAATTGCAGCCTGCATCGACTGCGGACTGGCATTATAAGCATCATTTATTATCTTAATACCATTATATGTAATAATGTTCTGCCTCATGTTTCCAGCACTATACTCTGCTATTCCGTCTACAATAATCTTCATAGGTATTTTCATTTCAACTCCTACTGCAATTGCAGCAAGTGCATTATAGACATTGTGAACACCTGGAACTGGAATAGTAACTTTGAAAAATTCATTTTCCATTTTAATATTAAACTGTGATCCGGACTCTCCTAATGATTTATAATCCTCTGCAACATAATCTAGCCCAGAATTCATACCGTAGTATACTGTCCTATAATTTAAACTCCCTGCCAGCTCTCTAAGCAAAGTATCATCACCATTGAGAACAACTAATCCCCCGGCTTTAATGGCTTCAAGAATCTCAAGCTTTGCCTTTAAAATTCCCTGTTGTGAACCCAACTTTTCTATGTGGGCTAGGCCAATAATTGTTATAACAGCTATTTGTGGCTGAGCAATTCTTGTTAGTCTGCTAATTTCACCAAAGCCGCTCATTCCCATCTCAATAACCGCAGCCTCATGTGAATTATCAAGATTTAGTAATGTTAATGGCAGTCCAATTTCGTTATTAAAATTACCCTGTGTCTTAAGAGTATGATATTGCTTGGCTAATACACAGGCAATCATGTCTTTTGTACTTGTCTTGCCAACACTTCCAGTTATTCCGATTACAGGTATATTATATTTATTTCTATGCCAAGTGGCAAGGTCTTTGAGTGCTTTTGCAGTATCATTGACTAAAATTGCAGTGCGGCCCTCAACCATTGGAATTGTCTTTTGAGTTAAGCACACTGCAGCTCCTTCCCTTAAGCACTGCTCAATATAATCATGTCCATCAAACCTTTCACCTACCAGGGGGATAAATAAATTATCCTCTGCAATTTTTCGAGAATCAGTTGAAACTCCAATAAACTCTTGTTTTGCACTCCCCCATAACAGTTTTCCACCTACAGCCTCAGCCAACTGTCCACAGTTAAAAGAAATCATATAATCTCCACCTTATTAAAGCATATCCAGCTAAATTCACTAAAACTAATTATTTTCTGCCCAGCTCCACTAGCAATTCATCAACTATTTCTCTTTCGTCAAAATGAATGGTTTTATCCTTAAATTGCTGATAAGTTTCATGACCCTTACCCGCCAAAATAATTATATCTCCATCCTGAGCATTTGCAAGAGCAAATTTAATTGCCTTTCTTCTATCTGATATTTTAATATATTTCCCACTAGTTTTAGAAATTCCAGCCTCAATATCATTTATAATTAAGTCAGGTTCCTCAGTTCTTGGATTATCAGAGGTTATTATTGTAAAGTCAGCTATATTTCCTGAAACAATACCCATCTGAGGCCTTTTTCCGGAGTCTCTGTCACCGCCACAACCAAATAGACTGACAACTCTTCCTTGTGCAAACTCCTTCACTGTTGTAAGAACCTTTTCCAAGCTATCTGGAGTATGAGCATAATCTATCAAAACAGAATAATTTCCACCTGTAGGAACTGTTTCCATTCTACCAGGAACAATTACATTGCAGAGCCCCTTCTTTACATGTTCTAATGTTATACCAGGTATAAGGCAACATGCTCCAATTGCAGAAAGAGCATTATATACATTAAATTCACCCTGAAGATTAGTTTCTATAGTTGTATTGCCCCATGGAGAGGTTAATCTGAAGGAGGTGTGTAAGGTGTTTTTTATTATCTCAGTAGCATGAATATCTGCCTCCTCATGAATTCCATAAGTTATAACCTCACAGTTTGCAAGCTCAGCCATTTTACGGCCATGCTCACAATCAATATTAATTACAGCCTTTTTACACATTTTAAAAAGCTTTGCTTTAGCATTAAAATACTCCTCTAAGGTTGCATGTTCTTTAGGTCCAATGTGATCTCTTGAGAAATTGGTAAACACTCCTATGTCAAAATCACTTTTTGCAACTCTATGCAGCTGTAAGCCTTGGGAAGATACTTCTATGACTGTACTATCTATTTTTTTCTCCACCATGTCACTAAATAGGCTCTGCAAATCAAAGGATTCAGGGGTGGTTCTTGAAGAATATAATATTTCATCTCCAATAAGATTTGCGACTGTTCCTATCAAGCCTATCTTATGGTTTGCAGCTTCAAGTATTGACTTTACCATATAAGTAGTTGTAGTTTTGCCTTTTGTACCAGTAATTCCCACTAGATTAAACTTTTCGGAAGGATGCTCAAAAAAAGCATCCGCGACACAGGCTAAACCATACCTGGTATCCTCTATTTCTACAACAGTTACGTCGGCAGGAGCTTCAATCGGCTTTTGTACTAAGAAAGCCTTTGTTCCATTTTCAATAGCATCTTTTATATATAGATGTCCGTCGGAAACTGTACCATCAATGCATACAAACAGAGCACCCTGTCTTGTTTTTCTTGAATCGTAAGCAATGCTGTCAACCTCTATATCTAAGCTCCCTTGTAAACTTTTAATATTTAACCCCTTTACTAATTCACCAAGTAACAACTAAAACACCTCCATATTTCAAATATCTCTTTATAAGAAATTATTACCCTATCTAGCCAATTTATATCACTATGCCCCTTTACTAATCTGAAACTTCATTTCTAAACATTACCTCCACAACAGTTCCCTTAATTACAATCTTTCCAGCATCTTTATCCTGACTAACTGCCGTGCCAGTACCATCTATGCTGATGTTTAAGCCAGCCGCCTTAAATGCAGCTGTAGCATCAGATATTGTCATGTTTTTTACGCTTGGTACGGTAGTTGTAGCCTCGTTTTCTGGTTTATAAGTATATAGTAGTACAAATGACTTTTCGTGTAATAAAGCTGTAGATTTTGGTGTCTGTTCCTGAACAATAGCCTTTAAATCCTTATTGCTTCCTTCTATTTTATACTCAAGATTGTTTTGTTTCAACAGCTTTATAGCTTCCTCAACTGTTTTTCCCTTTACATCAGGAACCTGTACCTCTTTCTTGAGAATTTTTTTATCTTCTTCAGTATATTCCTTTTCCACACCTTGGTACATTAAAATATCATCTATTAATTTCCCTACAGCTGGTGCTGCAATCATACCTCCTCCATGATGGAACTGATCGGCATAATCCAGTATAAACAAAACGCAAATTGTAGGGTTATCAGCTGGAGCAATCCCGGAAAATGAGGCAATATACCTATCATATTGCCCAGAAGCAGTCTTTAGAGATACAAATTTACCTGATGGATCTTTTATTGTTTCAGAGGTTCCTGTTTTTCCCGCAATTTTATAACCTGGTACACGGGCATTTTTACCTGTACCAACATCTACAACTCCTTGCAATATATCTAACAATGTATCGGAGGTCTGCTTTGATATAACCTTTCTGACAACATTGGGCTCAAATTTCTTAATAACATTTCCTTCATTGTCAACTACTTCCTTTACAACATGAGGAGTTATTAGATTTCCCCCGTTTGCTATTGCCCCATAAGCTTGTATCATTTGAGTTGGTGTAATCTGAACACGCTGACCGAATGCGGTTGTAGCCATATTAAGCTCGGTTGGATTAGTGTGGAAGATACTACTTGCTTCGCCAGGTAGGTCTATACCTGTTTTCTTTGTAAAGCCGAAGGCCTTGACATAGCTGTAGAACTTTTCAATACCTAATTTTTGCGATAATCTTACAAAAACAGGGTTACAAGAATTGTAAACGCCCTCTCTGAAAGTTTCATGCAGATGTGCATTTTCTTTCCAGCATTTAATATTCCACCCACCAAGCTTTATAGTTGCATCTGTAACCTGCGTATCAGGTGTTATTACTCCTTCTTCAAGTCCTGCTGCAGAGGTTATAGCCTTAAAGGTGGAGCCTGGTTCATATGTATCTACGACAGCCTTGTTTCTCCATACTGTTTTTTGGAGGAACTGAACATCCTCTGTACTTGTTCCTGTCCACGTCTCCACATTTACACCCATTATTCCTTTGGGAGCGGCTCTAGGGTTATTCAAATCAAAATCTGGCTTTGATGCCATTGCTAATATTTCACCATTACGCGGGTCCATAACAATGGCAGATGCACCGTTTATGACATTGTTATCTACAATAGCCTTTTCAAGAGCCTTCTCTGTAAAATATTGAATAGTTTCGTCAATTGTCAAAACAACATCATATCCATCCTGTGGCTGAATATACTGTTCCTCACCCATATTTAGTGCGATACCACCAGCATCAACCTCACTTAATATTTTACCTGGAACACCTTTAAGGTATTGCTCCATAATCCTTTCTACGCCATCTAATCCATCACTGTCAATATTTGTGAACCCAATAACATGGGCTGCCAAATTACCTTTTGGATAAAATCTCTTTGTATCCTCATCAATATAAATTCCTTCTATTTCGTTTTTCTCTTTCCACTCTCTTACCTTTGAACCCACATCTTGAGGTACCTTCTGCTTTATTGTTTCATAGACAGTATTTTTACTTAACTTTATTTTAACAGTCTCTTTTTCCATTTCAAGAATTTCAGCTAACTCACCTGCAATTTTATCAATGTCTAAATCTTGTTTTAGTATTGTTTTTGGGCTTGCAGTAATAGTTTCAACAGAACCACTAGCCGCCAAGGTTACCATGTTTCTATCGTAAATAGTGCCCCTTTTTGCATTAATTTTTCTATTGGTAGTCTGCTGCTCATAAGCCGCTTGTTGATATTCCTGACCATTTGCA
This sequence comes from Bacillota bacterium, assembly GCA_023441625.1. GTDB lineage: Bacteria > Bacillota > Clostridia > Acetivibrionales > DSM-1351 > Ruminiclostridium. Next base: position 46,046 of record JAEZOA010000148.1, on the reverse strand, counting down.
ATCTGAATCCACGCTATTCTAACTATTAAACCTACTGTACAAAAAGTAAAAATCACAAGTACCCACAGAAGTCTCTTTTTTAGTTTTATACTTTTTCCAGCCAAAATACCCCTCCTAAAACACTTAATTTCTATATAAATATAATAAAATAATTCTACATACTTAATATTTATTAAAATAAAAAGATATTATCACTTATATTTAAAATCCCATATATACAAAAAACTATAGACTTAATATCTTGTATTAATTAATCTATAGTCTATTTCAAGTTATTGAATTCAAATTTTCTTACATAAATTTCTTTTATAAGTCTAATAAAAAATGCTTAAAAATTCCTTAATACTGTTCTCAACAGTCTTTAATATAGTCACAGCTTTAGACGGTTCATTGCTAGCAAGTACAATAACATCTTCCTTTGGAACACTTATATATACAATTTGATTTTTATTAGGCTTATGCATTTGCAATTTATCTTCAGCCACTTCTCTAATATTCTCTAAGCTTCTAGCATTTTCAATTTCAATTTCAAGGAGTCTATTCTCATTCTGTATTGCTACATATTGTTTATTTAACTTATTAGTTTCATAATTAATCTGACTTATTTGAGCAAACTTGAACATTGTTAATGCACCCAAAGAAAAAATTATTAAAATGTTAAAAATAATTTTTGTCTTTAATTTAGCATTACTTCTAGCCACCTTTTTTGCCTTGAGTACAGGATTTTCCTCATAGGGGTCATAAATATTATCATTTAGCTTTTCGGCGATATTATCATTTAGCTTTTCGGCGACAGCTCCATATACATATTTGCTTTTTGTGGCAGCCAACTCAATTCACCCCTGTCAAGTTAATAAAATCAAAAGTTTTCTTTTGTGTTTTACTTGCGTTTGTCATTAGTATTTTTTACTTGCACTTTGTCATTTGTGTTTTTTACTTACCTTTTTCTTCTTAGTGTTCTCTAGTAAAAGCTTTATTAAAAAGAAATCAATTTTTTTGTAACACTCTAAGTTTTGCACTTCTTGCTCTAGGATTATCCTCCAACTCTTTCTGAGTAGAAACAATTGGCTTTCTATTTACCAACTTAGCCTTAGGTTCCTTACCACATACGCATACTGGAAACGATGGTGGACAAGTACATGGATTTACCTGATTATTAAATTGTACTTTTACTATTCTATCTTCAAGTGAATGGAATGTTATTATACATAGTCTTCCTCCACTTTTAAGCAATGACACACAATCCTCTATAACACTATTTAAAACATCCAGTTCCTGGTTTACTGCAATTCTAATTGCCTGAAAGGTCCTCTTTGCTGGATGAGGTCCATCTCTCCTAGCTGCACTAGGTACTGCTTTTTTAATTATCTCTACTAGAGCAAAAGTTGTCTCTATTGGTTTTAATGCCCTTGCTTCAACTATAAATTTTGCTATTCTTGAAGCCCAATTTTCTTCTCCATAATCACGTATGATACTAAAAATCTCTTGCTCCGAATACTCATTAACAATTTGATACGCTGATATTGTGGAATTTCTATCCATTCTCATATCAAGTGGTGCATCATGCTGATAACTAAACCCCCTTGATGCCTCATCAAGCTGATGAGATGAAACCCCTAAGTCAAGTAGTATTCCATCAACCTGCACTATTCCTAATTCTTCACATACACTTGAAATATTCTTAAAATTTGTATTAACAACCTTAAATTTCGCTTCTGTTTTTATTTCTTCCAGGCGTTCAGTAGAAGTCTCCACTGCAAAGCTATCTTGGTCTAAACCTATCAGACACCCCTTTGAATTTAATCTTCTGTATATTTCAGATGAATGACCAGCCCCACCAATAGTGCCATCAATATAAATCCCTTCTGGATTGATATTCAGATGTTCAATACACTCATCAAGCAATACAGACTTATGTTTAAATTCCATTCTTCACCTCAAAGTGTCTTTTATATAATCATATTTTATTTAGTTGTGCTACTCACTATATTCCTAGTAGAGCCATTTTCTCTGCAATTTTATCTGCGCTGATATTGTCATCACTATTATAATTCTCCCAAGCAGTCTTATTCCAAATCTCAACTCTTGAGGATACTCCAATTATAGATATGTCCTTTTCTAGTCCTGCATATTCACGCAAATTCTGTGGTATTAAAATTCTTCCTTGCTTATCAACCTCACATTCAGTTGCACCTGAGAAAAAAAATCTGATGAAAGCTCGTACATCCTTATCTGTAAACGGTAGTGACTTTAGCTTGTTCTCCAAGCTTGTCCACTCTTCTGAAGAATACGCAAACAAACAGCTATCAAGTCCTTTGGTTACAATGAACTTTTCGCCCAAGCCCTCTCGAAACTTTGAGGGTACTATTGCCCGTCCTTTTGGGTCGACCGTATGTTGGTATTCACCATAAAACAAATTGTGCACCTCTCATTCAACTAAACTCATCCACTTTGTACCACTTTTCACCACTTATATCGATATTTTATTGCAAAACAAAGAAATTTACAATAGTTTTTAAAAATTTAATTTAAAAAACTCGCCAAAAAATAAAAGACAGGATTAAACTCCCGTCTTTTATAGTCCAAAAGTACTAGTATTCATTTTTTACCCAAACCTTCTATTACAAATTCGCTTTCGATTGCTTTGAATTAAATTTACTTCGTTTCCTTCTTAGAGACACACTCAAAACAAGTCCAATTGCAATATAGTAAGCCAGCATTGCTGTCCCACCTTGACTCACAAAAGGCAAAGGTAATCCAGTTATAGGAAGCAACCCTATGCTCATTCCAATATTCTCAATGAAATTAAATGCTAACATGGCAGTTACACCTACAACTAAAAATGATCCATAAGAATCGCTTGCATTTTTAGCTATACTAATACACCTAATTATAATAAATAAGCCAATAATAATAATTATCATACCGCCGATAAAGCCAAGTTCCTCACCAATAACCGAAAATATAAAGTCTGACTCATTAACTGGAACACTACCACTTTGAGTTTGAATACCATTTCCATAACCCTGACCAAATAATTTCCCTGAGCCAATAGCCATTTTTGATATCATAACATGATAGCCACCACCAAGAGGGTCTTTTTCAGGAAAAATAAATGTCAGAATTCTCTCTTTCCTTGCATCATTTAGCACGTAAAGCCATATAAAGGGCAAGGACAGCATCAAGCCTCCACACAAAATAAATATATATCTATACGGTATACCCACAATATAAATAAAAGTGAGAAAAATAAACATAAAAACAAGGGCTGTTCCTAAGTCCTTTTGCAGAAGCACAAAACCTATAGCTATGCAGGAATATACGATAAACTTTATTATATCCCACTTATTCTTTTCCTGACTATCTTTTATTCGCTCTAAAAAAACAGAAGCTAAGATTATATATGCTATTTTCGCAAACTCTGATGGCTGAAGGCTAAAACCTGCAATGTTAATCCAGTTTTTATTACCCGATTGCTCTATACCAAAAAATAATACCATAACCATTAATCCCATTGCGCCAAAGTAAATAAAAAGACTGAAAACCTTAAAATCTTTATAATCAATTGCGCTAATGATTAAGCATAAAGCAATACCCATAATTATAGCCAGCACCTGAGATTTCATTATACCTGGACCACTGTTGGTTCTGATTTTAACTGCACTATTTAAAACAAAAATACCTATAGTAGATAACGCCAGAACTAAAATAAAAAGTATATAGTCAAACCTCTTATATGGATTCGGAGCTTTTAACTTCTCAACAGAATACATTTTTCACCATTTCCTAATACATTAATTTAATTCTTATTCCTTGCCATTCTCTAATTCAGAGAGACCTTCATTATTTTCTTCTCTGGTTATTTCAGTCTGATTTCCTTCACTTTCAATCTGACTTTCCGATTGCTTTATATCATCTTCTACGTTATTGTTCCCCAATTCCAGTTCAGAATCCAGTTGCTCCTTTTTAGACTGAAGGTCATGCTGTTGCTGCTCGGCCTCGAGGCGATCTTCTTCCTCCATAATTTTTAGTATATCAGCATAGCCACTTTGTACAGTTTCACCGTCTCCAATGCTTTCATTTCTTACTTTTATTCTCATATAAATTATTAAAATGCCAAATAATATAACCAGTATTATTGATAAGAGTTGCGAAACCCTTAAATTACCAATCATTAAACTATCTGTTCTAAGCCCTTCAATAAATGCTCTTCCTAAACAATATGTGACAAAGTATAAGCAGAAAACTTCACCATCAAACTTCTTTTTCTTTCTTATCCATAGCAATAAAGCAAATATAGCTAAACATAAAATTGACTCATATAAAAAAGTCGGATGAACTGGTAAATCAGGATACACTGTTATTCCATTTATGTCTTTTAATGATTGCGCATTATTGGATAGATATCTTTGTGTAGTCGGACTAGTCATACCCCAAGGCAACGAGGTATTTGTACCAAAGGCCTCTTGATTGAAGAAATTCCCCCAGCGACCAATTGCCTGCCCTAGCGCTAAGTATGGAATAAAAAAATCAAAGAACTTAAAAGTTGGTATTTTTTTATATTTTGCCACAAAATAGGCTGTCACTACTGCACCAATAACACCACCATATATGGCAAGTCCGCCATCCCTAGTTGCAATAATACTCATTAAATCATAGTTATAGTTTTCCCAGCTAAATATTACATAATAAATTCTGGCACATATAATTGCAGCAGGGGCGGCAAAAATCAACAAATCTATCACTGTTTCAGTTTCAAAATTAAATTTCTTTGCATCCCTCATTGCCCAAAGCACACATACTAAAAAAGCAAATGCAATTATAATTCCATACCAATAAATGGGAATACCAAACACCTTAAATGCAATAGGTGAAATATCAAGTTCTATTCCCATATTTGGAAAACTTACAGCTATTCTATCATCCATAAAATCCTCCACAAAAATAATGTACTTATTATAGCTTTTGAACACTATTTGTTTTTTATAACAGATAAAGCCATGTGTTCGATATCAAAATGCTTATCAAATACATCTGTAATATAATCAAAACTTATTGTATCATAAACAGTTAAATAATCAAACATTGTAACTCCTTTAAAATATAAATTTATAAATGATCTTGATATACTTTCCACAGAATTCATTTGTCTTAAAAATCTACCTTTTGAAGCCTTCAGCAGTCTGTCAAAAATCTGTGGATCAAGTCCATTATTATTAAATTTCCTAATTTCTTTTATTATACTATCTCTAACAGCCTCTGGATCAACTGATTCTCCACCTATCATTGAATATGCATAGCCCTTTTCAATAGTAAAATCCATTTCAAAGCTGGAATTAATAAGACCTTTATCATAAAGCTTAGAATACAGTTCTGAGCTCTTCCCAACAAGCATTGACAATAACAGCTTAACTGCCAGTTCATATTTTAGTATATCTAAGCCTTGAAGCTTAAAATTATTGTCTTTAAAGCCAGTGTAGAAAATTGGTGTGGAAACTGGCATTTTTTGTTCTACGTACTTTTTATTTATACTTTCGCTTTCTTCTGGATAAATTCTAACTATTTGGGATACTTTTTTAGTTGACTGTATATTTTTTTCAATTTGTTCAAATACCTGTATATGGTCAACATCACCAACTACAGTCACTACCATATTGGATGGGTGATAAAAGGTCTCATAACATTTATATAAGGTATCCTTAGTAATTTTGCTTATACTTTCAATTGTTCCAGCAATATCAAGCTTGACAGGGTGATTTTGATAAAAAGCATCTAGCAGATTAAAGTTAACCCTCCAACCTGGATTATCACGATACATATTTATTTCTTGACCAATAATACCTTTTTCTCTCTCAACACTTTCTTCTGTGATATATGGATTTTGAACAAAATTTAATAGCAGGTTGAAATTCTCTTTAAACAAATCTGTACAGGAAAATAAGTAGGCTGTCTGATTAAAGCTTGTGAACGCATTTGGCCTTGAACCTAGGGCTGCAAACTTATCCATTACACTTCCATCCTTTTGTTCAAAAAGCTTGTGCTCCAAGAAATGAGCAATACCATCAGGAACTCTCGTACTGCTTTTATCACCAGGAATTACAAATTCATTATCAATTGAACCATACTGTGTGGAGAAGGTTGCATACTTTTTGTAATAACCTTTTTTGGGAACCACAATGCATTTTAGTCCACTGCTATGTTCATATTTATATATAGTTTCATCATATTTTTTATACTCTATAGTATCAAATTTCATAAACACCCTCCAGATAAGGCAAATTTTATTATTATAAATTTTTAAGTTTTTGATGTCAGAAAGTATATTGCATCGAGCTGTATTTTCTTTGAAACTTTAATAACATCCTGTTTTGTCACTCGCTTGATTTTCTCAAGTAAGCTTTCCATCGTATCATGAGTTTGTGATATCAGTTGGCTTAAATAGAAATCTACAACTTGAAGCTGACTATCCTTTAGAGATTGAAGACCTGTTTCAAGAGACTTAATAGTTGCTTCAAATTCATAGTCTGAGATATTACCTTCTTGAATTTCATCTAGTTGCCTTAGAATCAGCTCTCTTGCATGTTCCTTCTCCTTAATGTCTATTCCGCTTCCAATTATCATTAAGCCTTTAAACTTTTCCAAACCTGATACTACATAGTAAGCTAAACCAGCCTTTTCTCTTACATTTTGAAATAATTTAGAATGCATACCACCACCGAGTATTCCGTTATAAACTAACAAAGCATAGTAATCATCCTCATTAGGTGCAATATCTGTCCTAAATCCTAGAGATAACTTAGCTTGATTAACATCCATAGCATCTTCAAAATATTTAACCTTATCTGTATATTTCTTAATAATACTAGTAGTTAAACTCTTTTGGGCACTTCTGTTGATTTTATCTAAATTATGTCGAAGAACTTCAATATCACCTTCATATAATTCGCCAGTTATAAAGATATCTATTGGTAGAGTTTTTACTTTTTCTTGATAGTGTTTATATAATTCAGATGAAGTAACGCTCTCTATTTGCTTAATGCTGCCATACTCATACAGACCGAAGGGTTCATCCTTGCACATCAGCTCATAGCATCTGTCAAGGGCATATTGAACCTTATCATTAGTTCTACTTTCAATAAGCATCATTAAATTACTTTTTTCCTGTTGCACATATTCTCTATCAAAGGACCCATCCTTTAGTACTGGATTGAATATAATATTAAAGAGAAAATTTATAGCTTTTTCAAAATTTCTTTGGCCTTCAGAAGTATATTTATCAGCTAGATATTCAAAGTAGAAATGAATAATTTGCTTTTCTCCCTTTTTTACTATACCACAGTCAAATACTGCACCATAAAGCTCTTCTAAGTACAAGTTAATATCCTTCATCGTCGGAAGTCCTTTACAGCCCCTTCTCAACACAGATGGAAAGAGTGCATTTAATCCAACTGAATCTTTGTTTAAATTATCTTGAATAAAAACATTGATGGTGTTGGTCTTAAATCTATTTGATTTTATGTTATATACCCTTATTCCATTTGTTTCAATAATTTTATCAAGTTTTTCTTCTACAACCTTTTTACCTTCCATACTTACCTCCTTGTAAGCTCATATTTTAATAGTACATGAAAGCTATATAAATATTATACGTTTAATAATAATCATAAGTATCCATATATAGTATAATAAATTTTTAAGGATATATTCAATATTTGGAAATTCACCTTTAGTTAATAAAAACTGTGTTTAATATTCATCAAACTACAGATAATAATAGATGTGTTTAGCTTAGCTGCAATTAAAATAATATCCCAGCTTTTCAATATCAGTTTTTAATTATATAGGAGGACATAATGAATAATTATAAAGCTAGAAAATATGCTCGCACTCGCAAAAAAAAGAATTCTACAAATGAGAATAATGATACAGAATTAGCTCTTTCATCTTCAGCAGCTTTGGGCATTCTCGGTGGAACATTTTTAGTTGGTCTTATTTCGGGAAAACTATTGTGTATGTGTATGAAAAGACATTAGCAGCACTTCATAAAGCAACGCAAGTTGGCAAGCCAACATTGCTTATGTTAACAAAATCCATAGGTAAACACATATCTTGTGTAAACCTATGGATTTTAATATACCATTAAACTAATAAATTAATAACATTTTTATTTATTTATTCATATCTAAGTGACTCAATAGGATCAAGGTCCGCCGCTCTCTTTGCAGGATATACTCCAAACAATAAGCCCAGAGTCACGGATCCTAAAAACGCAAGGACTATTACCTTAATATTTATGACTGGCGGTATGCTTAATAATGAGGATATTATAAATCCGCCCAATATTCCCATGATAATTCCTATCATACCACTAATTCCAGTTAGCATTATTGACTCAGTAATAAACTGAATTACAATGTCCCTCTTTCGTGCCCCAAGTGCTTTTCTCACACCTATTTCCCTTATGCGCTCTGTAACTGAAACCAATAGTATATTTACAATGCCAATTCCACCTACAACGAGGGTAATAACAGCTATGACCAATAATACTGTTGATACTATACCTAGCATTGAATCTAACATTTCCTGATAAGCTGACATAAATTCAACTGCATACTTATCCTTATTTCCATGCTTATTCTCAAGAGACCTAATAACTTTATCCGCAATTTTCCTTAAGGCAGCATCATCTGTTTCTTCAACAGTAGCATAGATCATATTCAATTGATCAGACCAAGGATAATAGGCTTGCAACGTAGTCAATGGGATAGTTAAGGCTACAGGCTGGTTTTCATTGTCCATCATTCCTGCAAATGGAGAATCAACTGCTTCAGTTATCCCGACTACCCTTAAACTTAACGTGCTACCCGAACCCAATGTTACATTAAGCCTTTGTCCAATAGGATCTTCACCTTTGAAGTTTACTTGTGCAAATTCCTCAGAAATAACAACAACATTTGACCTTGTTAAATTATCAATATCATTTATCATTCTGCCTTGTGCCATTTCAGATGGTATAATGTCCTTATATTGCGATGACACACCAGTAATATTTGCAGACCTATTTTTTGAACCAAGTCTTAAAGAACCTGACCTGCTAATATCAGCACCAACATTTTTTATTTCCTCAACCTTGCCAATTGTTTTGAAATCATCGCTTGTTAATACATCATTAGATGTAATGGTTCCCGATTTGTAATAAACAATTAATACATTCGCACCTATTTTTGCAAATTCATTGTCCATATAACTCTGAGTAGCATTCCCTATCGCAACAATTGTGATTACTGAAAACACACCCATAATAATACCAAGCATTGTCAGAACAGAGCGGAGTTTATTGGCTCTAAGGCTTGACAGTGCTTGCTTAAAGCTTTCAATAATATTCATTCATTTATCCTCGCCTTTAATCTTCGCTTATTTTTACTCTAGCTCCATCCTTGTAGGTTGTGTTAGGATTCATAACAACAAGATTACCCTCCTTGATGTCACCACTTTTTACTTCAGCCTTCATATCAGAAGTAAATCCTAACTCAATCTGCTTTTTGTTCATTGTTTTTTTATCTTCACTTAATACAAAAACAAAGTAATTTCCATCCTTATCTGTACTGAGCATATCCAGGTCAACTGATAAAACATTATTAATATCAACAGTTCTAATTTCACAGCTAACAGTTATACCTGGCTTAATTGCTGCTGTAATATTTTCAATTTCAGCCACAACCTCAATGACTGTTTCTGTTGTACCAGTACCTGTTGTATTCTTTGTCGCTATAGGAGAAATTCTACTTATCTTTCCAGTAACCTTATCAGTTTCAGGTATAGAGTCTCCAGTAATGTCAACACTTTGACCTAGCTTAACCTGTTTTGCATTATATTCATTTATATTCATTTTAACTTCTAATTTATTTGGATTTACTACTACAAACACTGGTTGCCCACTTGGTGTATAGGAACCCTCTAAAATATTTACCTGTGATGCGATACCATCCATAGTACTGTACATTGCAGCAGTGTAATTATTTATTTTATTTTCTAAATCCTTTATCGTAAGGCTAGTAGTCTCTATTGCTACCTTCTGAGTTTCAATATCAATCTGCTTCGAGCTTGTTGATTGGCTATTAGACTTAGCTGTATCCTTAATTGCTGCCTTCTGAGATTCAAGACTAAGCTTTGCATTATTTAAAGCAGTCTCTGAATCCTTCAATGAATTTTCTGCATCATCAAGCTCACTCTTTGATTTAGCACCCACTTCATAAAGTGCCTTGACGTTATCACGGTTCTTCAAAGCTGTATCATAGCTTCTTTGTGCTGATGTTAAAGTATTTTCAGCTGTCTTTAAGGAATTCTCCGATGTTGTTGTGCTAACTGTTGTATCCATAAGAGTTAGCTTCTTCAAAGTAAGCTCTTGCGTCCTTTTCTGTAGCTTTGCCTGATCTAACTTTAAATTAATATCATCAAAATTAAAATCTGCTAGCTTTTGTCCCTTTTTTACTACATCATTTTGTTTAATATGTACCTTTGTTACTTTTAATGGTGTATCAATATAAACTTCAGACTTCTCAATCTCTGTGACTGTACCATTTGCAGACAAGGATGAGCTTATATTACCCTTTGCTATTTCACCTGTTTTAACACTAAATACTGCTCCTGTCCCTGCTGTTCCATCGTTCTTTACTATTCCAACTACTATTAAAATAATAATCAGCGCAACAACGCCAACCCCAATAAATACTTTCTTTTTCATTTTCTCCTCCAAAAATATGTATAAATTGTCTCAACCAACCAAATATTCATAATTAATGTATTCTTTCCAAAACCACACCTACTAAATCTTATCGTCCTAATGCAGCTGCTGCTGTTACTTCACCGACTCCTGAATAAATAACTAAACAAGCAAATATAAATGTCACTATTAAATACACCTTCTTTTTACTAAGCTTGCTCACTGCTGCTGCTCCAATTGCAATAACAACATATTGCCATATGCTAAATACCTCTAAAACCTTTGCAGCCCCATATACAAAGCTTCCCTTCATATCCGGTATAAGAGAAGCTAGACTTGTAAAGCTTATTTCACTATACACACCAGTAATTTGTGTAGTTATTATAGATGCAATTGTAGCTAAAGCAGATATTACAGCTGCATAGCCTGTAACAGACAGAATTTGTTTATATCTACCCTGTCCCTTGAATATCTTAGTAATACCCCATAGAATCAGGGAACCTAGAAACCAGCTTCCAACAATAACAAAAACAACACCTACTATAGCAAATATTGCTGAAAAATCCAGGGTACTTTCTATTTGTTCAGCAGTAATTGCTAGGTTCATGCTTGCAGCTTGAGCCTCAGAGCTGATTCTTAGAAATTCTTTAAACATTGGATAAACAGCCACTATTCCAACTATTGGAGTGATAATATTTAGTAGTAATGCAAAAAGTATTCTTGGCTTTTGTTCAAGTGACTGCATAACCTTTCCCGGTGAAAAGATTACACCTAAAATTCTTTGAATTAAATTCATTTTTGGACAATCGTAAGTTATTTGTGCTGCAGAATCATTTCCGTTGCTTATTGGTAAATTTTCGTTCAAGGTTTTATCCTCCTTATAATCTTAATTCTTAAATATTGAACTTTTAATTGAAATGCTAATGGGTAAAAGCCATCACGCTTCTATCTGATGGTAGTTATTTAGTATATCCTTCGCATCAATAGGATTTTTAACTAAAGTATCTGATTTTAATAAGCCATCTCTAAATCTTAAAACCCTTTTTGTATGCTCTGCAATGTCAGATTCATGTGTAACTAATATAATGGTTACACCCTCTCTATTCAAATCCTGAAATACAGACATTATTTCCTCGCTGGATGTACTGTCAAGATTTCCAGTAGGTTCATCTGCAAGTATAATAGCTGGGGAATTAACTAGTGCTCGTGCAATAGCCACTCTCTGCTTTTGTCCTCCTGACATTTCATTGGGCTTATGATGCATTCTTTCTGCTAAACCAACTCTTTCTAATGCACTAATAGCTTTTTTTCTTCTTTCCTTACCGCTAACTCCTGCATAAATCATCGGAAGCTCAACGTTTTGCAGAGCAGTAATTCTTGGAAGAAGATTAAAGGACTGGAATACAAAACCGATTTTCAGATTTCTAATTTTGGCAAGCTGAACCTCATTTAATGTTGAAATATTAATACCATCTAACCAATATTCACCAGCTGTTGATTTATCTAAACACCCAATGATATTCATTAGTGTAGATTTTCCCGAACCAGAAGGCCCCATAATGGCAACAAACTCTTCCTTTCTTATATTTATATTGGCATTTCTAAGTGCTTCAACCTCAATATGTCCGTTTTTGTATGTCTTTCCTAGATTTTTCATAGAAATTATCAAAGTCTTTTTTCCTCACTTTCAAAAAAATTCTAAATTTATAACGGGATAATTATATTCTTTTGTTCCCTAGCATATTCTCGGAAGTTGATCACCAGCAAGTAAATTAATTATCCTAGTTCCACCACTCAAGGCACGCAAGAGAACTTTAGGTTCTCCTGATTTTACGACCTCCCCAATAATTTCAGATTCCATTCCATATTTATTTTTCTTCAAGATATTTAAAACAGCATTAGCTTTTTCAGCTGGTACAAAACACAATAACTTACCTTCATTTGCCATATACAAGGGTTCCATTCCTAAAAGCTCGCACACTCCTTGCACCTCTCTTTTTATAGGGAGACTATCCTCTTCAATTATTATTGAAACATTGCTTTGTGTGGCTATCTCATTAAGTGTAGTAGCAACTCCGCCTCGAGTAGGATCCCTAAGAACATGAATATCAGAGGTAAGCTCTAGCATTTCTTGTACCAAGCTAGAAAGAGGAGCACAATCACTCTGTATTTGAGCTTCAAACCCCATATTCTCTCTTTCTAAAAGAATTGAGCTTCCATGATCACCTATTGTACCAGAAATAATAATCTTATCCCCTACTTTTGCATTATTTCCGGAAATATATAAGCCCTCAGGAACAATTCCAATACCAGAGGTATTAATAAATACTTTATCAACTGCTCCCTTCGGTACCACCTTTGTATCTCCTGTTACTATTTGTACGCCACATTCACGAGCAGTATCGGCCATGGATTCTACAATTTTCTCTAATTCCTCTATGCTAAAGCCTTCTTCAATAATAAATCCACAGCTTAGATATAATGGTGTCGCACCACTAGTTGCTAAATCATTTACAGTACCACAAACAGCAAGCTTGCCAATATTTCCTCCATTAAAGAATATAGGAGTTATAACAAAGCTGTCGGTGGTAAAAACTATATTGCTTGTATTTTCTAAATTTATTTTAGCACAATCATCTCCTTGAGAGAGAATATCGTTCTTAAAGTGTTTTTTAAAAACCTGGTCAATTAGCTTTAATGTAGCTGAACCACCACTTCCATGAGCTAAAGTAATTATATTTTCCATTTTTAGTTGTTTGCCTCCGTAAATCTATAATAATAGTATTTGTAGCATTGAAAATAGCAATATTTATATTTAATATTTACTCCCCATATTTATAGTAAGCAGCACATGTTCCCTCTGAGGATACCATACATGCTCCTACTGGATTTTCTGGCGTACATCTAGTCTTAAAAAGCTTACAATCTGAGGGCCTTTTCTTACCCTTTAGAACTTCGCCACACTGACAGCCTTTGGGCTCTGGACTATTTTTAGCAAGAATACCGAATTTTTTAGCCGCATCAAACTCCTTATATTCATCCCGAAGTTCCAGTCCTGAATTTGGAATAACTCCTATCCCACGCCATACAGCATCAGCAGGTTTGAAAACCTCATACATCTTTTCCTGAGCCTTAATATTTCCTTCTTTTGTAACAATTCTAGAATACATATTTTCTAGAGTACTTTTTCCTTCAAAAATATTTTTTAATAATGTATTTACTGAATATAAAATATCCAATGGCTCAAAGCCAGCCACTACACCAGCCTTTTCCATATTATACGCAATATAAGAAAAAAAGTCTGTACCAATTATCGCAGCAACATGACCTGGATAAAGAAAACCATCAATAGCCAGTTCTCTATCACCTGCAAGGGTTTTAATAGCCTCTGGCATTGTCTTATTTGCTGTAAGAACAGAATAATTATTTATCCCCTGACATTTTGCCTTATATAAAGAAAGGGCAATTACTGGAGTTGTAGTTTCAAAACCTACTGACAAAAAAACAACCTCCTTATCTGGGTTTTCTCTCGCTAAATCAACTGCATTTAAAGGAGAATAAACCATTTGAACGTTGCATCCTTTTGCCTTCTTATAAAGTAATGTATACTGATTTCCAGGTATTCTCATCATATCGCCAAATGTTGTAATAATAATATCCCTGTTGTCTGCAAGCTCCATAGCAGAATCGATATATGAGGTAGGCGTAACACACACTGGGCAGCCTGGCCCAGAAAAAAGTTCAATATTTTTTGGCAATAAGGATCTGAGCCCATACCTGGAGATAGCCATTGTGTGCGTACCACACACTTCCATAATTTTTATATTCCGACCGGAATAAGTGTTCAGGCTGTCAATAATTTTTTCTATTACAGCCTTGTCTCTGAATTCATCTATATAGTTTCTCACTGTCATTTAATACCCAGCTCCTTAATTTCATCGAATATTTCTATTGTTTTTAATGCCTCTTCCTCATCAAGCACTTGAATAGCACACCCAGCATGCACTAATACATAATCACCAACCTTTACACCTTCAAGTAGCTCTATTGAAATGGTGCTAGATACTCCCATTGTCTCAACGATACCACTATCTCCATTAATGCTCAAAACCTTAGCAGGTAATCCTAAACACATTTTTTTATCCTCCATTTATTAGTATTTACTCAACTTTCCATTGATAAGTTAGAACAACTGAGAAAGTTGAGTTAGTATTTATTAGTAGCAGCTATTTATAATTGAGAATTTTAACATAAAAATTCTGTCAACTGATTAAATTATTAATTGCTTTAATTCCTCTTACTCTAGCACTAGTATATACCCTGCAAACCCACTTTTCAATTGCAAGAGTTGGGAAAAATCGCTGTTTTAGTTTGTTAATTACATTTAAAAATGTTAGAGACTCTATCAAATTTGCTTTTTTGCAATCTCTGCTAATGCCATCATGGCTTGCCCTAAGGCAATTCCGCCGTCATTAGAAGGTACCTCAGTATGTGTAAATACTTCAAAACCATTTTCCCTAAGCCTATCAACGCTCTTATTTAATAATGTTATATTTTGAAATACTCCACCGCTGATAACTACAGAATTCAAATTGCTGTTATCCCTTATTTTTTCACAGCCCTGCAAAACTATTTCAGCAATGGTTGAATGAAACCGAGAAGAAATATACTCTATGCTATGACTGGCTTGTATGTCTTCTACAATCTGTTTTACAATACCACTCGTTTTTACAGTAAATGCTGTTTTTTTATAGTCCTCAACTGTTTTATCAATTGTAGCTAGAGAAGAACTATCCTCTCTGTTTATTTCAATATCATATGGCTGTGAACAATTCCTATGCGCATAATATTCCAGTTCTATTGCAGCTTGACCTTCATAGCTTATATCAGTTTTTATTCCAAGCAAAGCCGATACTGCATCAAAAAACCTACCCATACTTGAGGTCTGAGGGCAGTTCAGTTTTCGGTCTAACATTTTCAATGTAAAAGCAATTTCATTCTGATTAATATCACTTAATAAACGTCTCTCTTCAAGCATTTGAGTCATATTTGCACAATATAAATACCCTACAGCCATTCTCCAGGGATGTTTTATAGCCGAATCTCCCCCGGGCATCCTAACATACTCCATATGTCCAACTCTTTCAAACCCATAGTACCCTCCCTTGAAGAATTCCCCTCCCCATATATTACCATCCTCTCCAAAGCCAGTTCCATCAAAGGAAACTCCTATTACTTTACCAGACAACTTATTCTCTGCCATACAGGAAGCAATATGTGCTTTATGGTGTTGGATACCTATTTTATATCCTTCTTCCTGTTTCAAAGCATACTGAGAAGAGAAATAGTTTGGATGATAATCATATGCAATATATTTTGGTGAAATATCAAATAATCTCTTAAAATGCTCAATGCTGCTTGCAAATGCAGCATTTGTGCTCTCATTCTCTAAGTCTCCGATATGATGACTCAAATAAAATAGGTTCTTTTTATTTAAGCAAAAAACATTTTTAAGTTCTCCACCACAGGCAAGAACCTCTGGTATTTCAATTTTTCCATCTATATCCAAAAGCTTATGCACGTCTATTGTGATTGGCTTTGGAACATAGCCTCTTGAACGCCTAATAATGTATTCTTTATCATCAAAAACTCTTGTAACCGAATCATCTGTTCGTATATAAATATCTCGATTATTTGTCAAAAATGCATCTGCTATACCAATAAGGCCACTAATCGCTTCATCATCCTTATAGAAAATTGGCTCACTGCTTAGATTTCCACTTGTCATAACAATAACCTCTGGAAACCCCTCCTGCTCAAACAATATGTGATGTATCGGGGAATATGGTAGCATTACACCAAGGTATCTATTAAGCTGGGCTATTGGAACAGGTAATTTCATGTTCTCTTTTTTCTCAAGCAATACTATTGGGCTTGCAGGAGACTTAAGCAGTTGCAGTTCTTTGTCGTTCATTTTACAGTACTTAGCAACTACATCTATATTTCTCATCATTACCGCAAAAGGTTTGTCATCACGATGCTTTCTGTTTCTAAGTCTGTTTACCGCTTCCTCATTTAAGGCATCGCAAGCAAGATGATATCCCCCAATCCCTTTTATTGCTGCTATTTCCCCATCTTTTATAACTCTTGTTATAAATTCTATACATTCCTTACTAGTCATTTGGGACTTAGAAATAAATTCACCATTTGAAGCAACTATTCTTAAACTAGGTCCACAATTATGGCAAGCTACAGGTTGAGCATGATACCTTCTATCAGAAGGAGTAGTATACTCTTTGTGACAATTATCACACATTTCAAAGCTACTCATTGTAGTCTTATCTCTATCATATGGAATATCTCTAATTATGGTAAATCTAGGGCCACAATTAGTGCAATTTATGAAGGGGTACATATACCTTCTGTTCTGGGGATTTTTTAATTCAGCAATGCAATCCTCACAGGTGCACACATCAGGTGAAATGAAAATATGGCTTTTAGCATTTAATTGACTATGTCTTATGGTAAAATCAGTAAAACCCACAAAAGGTAATTCTTCATAGCAAATAGACTCTATTTTAGACAAAATAGGAGCCTTTTCCCTTATCTGTTCCACTAAGTTAATCAATTGATTTTTATATGCGTCTATTTCAATTATTACATCACTGTTTTCATTCCCGACCCAACCCTTTAATCCGAGCTTCATAGCCAAGTTATAAATAAAAGGTCTAAAGCCCACTCCCTGAACTATTCCAGTAATAGTGATTTTATATTTTTTCATTTTTAATCACTCTATACCAAGGTATTCTCTTGTTTCCTTCATATCCTTTGATATTTGTTGAACTAATAAATCAACGTTTTCAAATTTTATCTCATCTCTGATTTTTTTCAAAAAGAATACCTCTATTTTTTCTCCATAAATATCTTTATTAAAATCGATTATATGGGTTTCTACTGTTTTATGCATATTATTCTCGAAGGTAGGATTATAGCCAACATTTGTCATGCTATAATAAAGCTTTCCTCCAAGTAAGGTCTTTGTAATATATACTCCGTTTGCTGGTAAAACAAGAAATCTCTCAGGGTGGATATTAGCTGTAGGGAAACCAATTGTATTTCCGATTCTCCTTCCACTTACTACTTCTGCAGTAATAGAATAATTTCTTCCCAAAAGTTGATATGCAGCCTCGAGTTCACCATTTATAATACACTCTCTTATTTTAGTACTACTAATAATTTGATTGTCACATTTAATAGGTGAAATAACTATTACCTTAAAACAATACTTTTTCCCTAATTCCTTTAGAAGGGCTATGTCTCCCTCACCCTTAAAGCCAAATCTGTAATCATAGCCTACTACAGCTAACTTTATATGAAGTCTATTTACTAAAACATCTCTCACAAACTCCTCAGGTGTAAGTCTGGAAAACTCCTCATTAAACTCATTAAAATATAGATAATCCAACGATATTTCACTAAGTAAATCTACCTTTTTCTGTTCAGTTAATAATAAAGGAGTAATAAGTTTCTTCCTAAGTATATTTTCCGGATGCCTTTTAAAAGTAAAAACAACTGAAGCTAAACAATTTAGTTGAGCCTCCCTAATTAAAGTATTAATAAGAGCCATATGTCCAATATGTAGGCCATCAAAATTACCAAGACCAACACCTGTATTAAATTCAAAATAGTTTTTACTATCATTAGAATAAATAACCTGCATAATAATGCCCATGCCCAGCATTTCGCACAAGAATAAAGGAAAGTTCCTTTCCTCAAGGAAAGTTTCTCTCCTCAAGGAAAGTTTTTTTCCTCAAGGAAAGTTTTTTCCTCAAGAAAATGTACATTTCCTTGACAGAAATGCATGGGCTAGGTACCTCCTCGATTTATTTTATAAAATCTCTACACACTTTCTCACTTTTTTGTCCGTATATAAAACATGGCTATAAAAATAAATAAATCAGCTTTATCTAAAGAACTTTTTCGATTTAAGATATACAGCCTTCTCCTTATTAAAAAGCTCACCAAGTCCTAAAAAATTACCACCTTTATCATATACCCTTTTTAAGCTATTATTATCAGCCTCATCACAATTAATTTTCACCCAAGTTCCATTATTATACTTGAACTTATCAGCTTCTTCTAAGGAAATAGAACCATAATCTTCAAAAACAGTTTCCACAGGCAATAAGCTTTTGCTAAGGTTGTTTTCACCTGCTAATACTTTTATTTCTTCAAGAGTAAGAGCACTATCTAAACCATATTTACCTGCTCTTGTTCTTACAAGGAAGGACATATGTCCTCCAACGCCTAATTTTTCTCCAATGTCATTACAAAGAGTTCTTATATATGTTCCCTTTGAACAATGTACATCCATAAGCACCTTTTTTGTAATATATTCTTTGGTATGTTCTCCATCACCAAAAATTGATTTTTCATTCCATATTCTTATTACATTAATATCATATATTTTTATGCTTCTAGTCTGACGTTCTATTGTCTCACCCTGTCTTGCAATTTCATATAGCTTTTTACCACCTATTTTTATAGCAGAATACATTGGTGGAAGCTGTTCTATCTCACCTTTAAAGCTCGTAACTGCATTCAAAATTGTATTGCAGTCAAAATCAACAGCATGAGAAAAAATCACCTTTCCAGATGAATCCTGTGTATCTGTGGCAACACCTAATGCCAGTTCGGCTCGATACAACTTATCCTTGTCAATCATAAACTCAATTGCCTTAGTAGCATTTCCTAAGCATATTGGTAATACGCCAACCGCTGAAGGGTCCAGTGTTCCAGTATGTCCAATTTTTTTTTGCCCAGTAATTCTTCTTAAAACTGCCACAACATCAAAAGATGTCATACCAGCTGGCTTTAAAATATTTAATATACCATTCATTAAAGTCTATCCTTTATAGCGTTAATAATCTTTGACTTTGCATCCTCTAAACTTCCTTTTATAGTGCATCCAGCAGCTCTCTTATGTCCACCGCCCTCAAAAAGAGCTGCTACTTCTGATACATCCACATAGGTTTTAGATCTTAAATTGACTCTAATCTCATTATCGCCCTTTTCTTTTATTAGCGCTGAAACCTCAACACCCTCTATTGACCTTCCTATATTTACAATGCCATCACAATCCTCATCCCTAGCTCCAATAGAATGAATATCCTCTAATGAGAGAACGACAACTGCAAACTTTGCATTTTCATATAGTTCAAGCAATTCAATTGCTTTTTGAGTTAATTTTAGTTTCTCAAATGTTGTATTATCAAAAATTCTTTGTGAGAGTTCTCCAACATTTATTCCAGTTGAAAGCAATTCAGCAGTTATTTTGTGTGTTTCAGCCGATGTGTTTTGGTATTGAAAGCCTCCAGTATCTGTTGCTATTGCAGCATAAAGACATGTAGCAATATCAGCATTAATTTCTAGCTCCATCTCCTTTATTAAAGAATATATAATTTCACCTGTAGAAGCTGATAATTCATCTACAAAATTCAGATGGCTAAATTTTGTATTGGTAATATGGTGGTCAATGTTTATAGTACAAGGAGCATTAAAAAAGAACTCCGCTCTAGTGCCTAGTCTTCCAACATCACCAGTGTCTAATGCAATATTCAAATCCATTACTTCGTCTGCAGAATTATGCAAATTAGCTAATTCAATTCCAGGCAAAAAACTATATACATTTGGGATATTTTCTTCAATATATATCGCTACTCTCTTTCCAGCATTTCTTAACACTAATCCCAATGCAAGAGATGAGCCAATTGCATCTCCATCAGCACTAACATGAGGAAATATAGCTATACTTCCTGCTTCAGATATCAATTTACTAATTTCTTTATCCATGGTATGCCCCCATGGGGTTGTTGATTATATTAACATAAGCAATGTTTGCTTACAAACTTGCGTTGTTTATTATATGCTTCAACAACCCACCCTATTTTATTATTCTTTAAATTGCTTTTTTGCCTCATCCAATAATTTATTTATATACATACCGTGCTCAATAGAAGTATCCAGTTCAAAGTGTATTTCTGGAACTGCTCTTAGCTTCACTCTATGACCTAGTTCACGTCTAATAAAGCCAGCAGCACTTTTAAGAGCTTTAATTGCATTTTTCTTTTCTTCCTCATTACCTAAAACGCTGACAAACACTTTTGCATGCCCTAAATCCTTAGTTACCTCACAGGTAATAATACTTACTAAACTTGGTAGTCTCGGATCTTTAAGCTCATTTTGAATAATATTGCTTATTTCTTTTTTAACTTCCTCTGATATCCTTGTAATTCTATCTGCCATAGTTATGCCCATGCCCAGCATTTCTCACAAAAACCTTAAAGGAAATGTGCATTTCCTTGACAGAAATGACATGGGCTCGGTACCTCCTTTATTAATTTTTCATAATTTCTTTAAAACTTACCTCCCGACAGCATAATTATACGAAGAAGAGAGGTATCATAATTATAGTATTGCCAAGTTCTATAAAAAATTGGTAGTACTTAAATATAAGGCATTAAAAATGCTGCTAAACCCAATATACAAATAGGTTGAATTGGATATTAATCCATTTCAACCTATCCGCAAAACCTTACCCCACACAATCTAAGAAAGTTGCTTATCCCAATCTACCGCTGCTATGCTCCTTCGTTGCTGAGCAGCGATACCATTCCGATTGCAATTTCTAAGATTCTGTGGGAAACTTCTCCCCACACAATCTAAGAAAGTTGCTTACCGCTTAACCTCTTCCATTATGAAGGCCTCTATAACATCGCCTTCTTTAATATCATTGAAGTTTTCAATTGAAACACCACATTCGTAGCCATGAGCCACTTCCTTAACATCATCCTTAAATCTCTTTAGCGACGCAAGTTTTCCTTCATGAACCACTATACCATCTCTTACAACTCTAACTTCAGAATTTCTCTGTACTTTTCCATCTGTAACATATGCTCCACCTATCGTACCTACATTTGAAACCTTAAATACCTGTCTGATTTCAATATGTCCAAGTACAACCTCCTTATAGGTCGGTTCAAGCAATCCATTCATCGCTGACTGAATATCTTCTATAGCTTTGTAAATAACAGTATATAATCTTAAATCTACTTCCGCATTCTTTGCTGCCTCTGTAATAGCTACACTAGGTCTTACATTAAATCCAATTATAATTGCATTTGAAACCTGTGCCAACATAACATCATACTCAGTAATAGCACCAACTGCACCGTGAACAACATTTACTCTAACCTCATCATTACTCAGCTTGAGAAGTGACTGCTTCACTGCTTCTACGGAGCCCTGAACATCTGCCTTAATTATTAAATTCAAGTCCTTAACCTTACCCTCTTTAATCTGAGTATATAAATCTTCGAGAGTAACTCTTGCATTTGTATTAAATAGTTGTTCCTTCTGCTTAAACTTTCTCTTTCCAACTAGTTGCTTTGCTACCTTTTCATCTGTGACTACATAGAATATTTCTCCAGCCTGAGGAACTTCATTCATTCCAAGAATTTCTACCGGCATTGAAGGTCCAGCACTCTTAATTGAAACACCTTTATCATTTGTCATTGCCTTAATTCTACCAAATGCAGAACCAGCAATAATAGAATCTCCTGCTTTCAATGTTCCCCTTTGTACGAGTACTGTAGCAACAGGACCTCTTTCCTTATCGAGCTTAGCTTCAATTATTGTTCCTTTAGCCTGCCTATCTGGATCAGCCTTTAATTCTAACATATCTGCAGCTAATAGAACCATTTCCAATAATTGATCTATATTTTCTCTCTTTTTTGCAGAAACAGGAACCATAATAGCATCTCCGCCCCATTCTTCTGCAACTATTCCATACTCAGTAAGTTCTTGCTTAACCTTATCTGGATTAGCACCTGGTTTATCAATCTTGTTAATTGCAACAATAATTGATACATTAGCAGCTTTTGCATGATTAATTGCTTCTATTGTTTGTGGCATTACTCCATCATCTGCTGCAACAACAAGTATAGCAACATCAGTAACCTGAGCTCCTCTCGCACGCATTGCTGTAAAAGCTTCATGCCCAGGAGTATCTAAAAATGTAATAAGTCTATCATTTGCTCTAACCGTATAAGCACCTATATGCTGAGTTATTCCTCCAGCCTCACTGTCAATTACATGAGCGCTTCTAATTGCATCGAGTAAGGAAGTCTTACCATGGTCAACGTGTCCCATAACAACAACAACTGGTGGCCTTGGTTTTAATTTACTTTCATCCTCTGCTTCAATGTCATCAAAGAGAATATCTTCTTCGCTAACCAGTATTGCTTTCTCAGTTTTCACACCAAACTCTTCAGCAATAACAGTAGCAGTTTCGAAATCTACATCATTATTGAGTGTTGCCATTACTCCAAAAGTCATCAGTTTCTTTATAATTTCAGTTGATGTCTTTTTAAGTGATTCAGCTAACTCTTTGACTGTAAGTGTTTCTGGTATAGTTATTGAAGTCAAGACTGCTTTTGGAGGAATATACTTTGGCTGAACCTTTTCATTTCTCCTGTTTCTTGGTAGTCTCTTCTTCTTTCCATCATCATTATAAAACTCATTAAAAATATAATCTTCAGAAAGAATTTCTGATACGCCTTTTTTCTCTATAACAATTTTTTGAGGTCTAACTCTTTGTTTGTTCTGTAGAATATTGGTCTTAGGAGCCTCTTTCTTTTTGTTTTCGTCCCTCTTTGCACTCTTGTCGAAATCCTTGCTTTGGAATTCTCTTCTTAATTCATTTCTCTGAGAGTCAAATTGTTCTTGAGCTACAGAAGCATCTGGCTTTGGTATCTCTAAACCTTGCTGTCTATTATTATACTAACCCTGTGGTCTGTCTGATCTCTGGCCATACTGACCCTGTGGTCTATCATTCCTATTATTGTACTGACCCTGCGGCCTATCAGATCTCTGTCCATACTGGCCCTGTGGTCTGTCTGTTCTTTGCCCATTATTGTACTGACCTTGAGGTCTATCAGATCTCTGCCCATACTGACCCTGTGGTCTGTCTGTTCTTTGACTATTATTGTACTGACCCTGTGGTCTATCTGTCCTCTGGCCATACTGACCCTGTGGTCTGTCTGTTCTTTGACCATTATTATATTGACCTTGAGGTCTTGTTTGACCTTGTGGTCTATCAGTTTTTGGTCCATTACTGTATCCCTGTGAAATACTTTCACTAGAAACCTTGCTATCAGTAACTTTTGACTCATCAGCTTTTATCACTTCTGCAACAACTTTATTTTGTTCTGTAATTTGACTCTTTTCAACAGTCGTGCTCTCTGATTTTTCAGTAGTTGCATTATTAATAGACTTGGCTGTATCGGTTGTTTCATCGTTTTTTGCTATTTTTGCTTCTGTTATTGTAGTGTTATCTGCCACAGTTTTATCCTCTTTATTAATGTCCTCATATTTTATATTTTGTTTTACATTTGAAGGATCATTTTGCCCAACTGGAGGTGCCTTTTCATTATTTTGAATTTGAGCTGCTTTATTGCTATTGATTCCCTGTTTATTCTTTAAGTCATGTAAAGTATCACGTATGAAACCAGGTCGTAATCCAGAGGTATTATTATCTGTTTTTACAAAATCATTTTTATAGCCTGATTTTGCTTCATTTTTTGTATTCTTCTTAGCAAAATCACTTGCAGTCTCTGTACTACCCTTATCAGAATCAATAATTATTTCTGTAGTTCTTATAATTCTTGGAGCATTTTTTATATCTTTTTTTGCACTCTTTTTCTTGTCAGCTACCTGAGGCTTCTCAGCAACTGGTTTCTTTTCTTCATTAGTTTTCTTTTCCTCATTGGTCTTCTTATCTTCATGCTTAATTACACCTATATGCTTATAAAGTGCATCTAATTCATGAGGTTCAAGAAGGCTCATATGGTTTTTTACATTTATATTTATCTCTTCAAGCTTTTCCATCAATCTTTTACTTGTAGTATTAAGTTCTTTGGCAAGCTCGTAGATTCTTGCTTTTTCCAATACCTTCACCCCCGGATTCATTTATTTGATCATCTATCAATTTAAGAAGGCCATTTTTAAAGTCCTTTGACAAGATTGAAATAACTGCTCTTATTTCTTTTCCTGTACATCTACCAAGTTCATGCTTTTCGCCATATTCTCTATAGCAAACACTTCGGTAGTTACACATACTTTTAAATTTGTCCTTCGTGTTTTCAGAAGCATCGCTTGCCACTATGACAAGAACAGCTTTACCAGATTTAATTGTCCTCTCACAAGTCTCATCACCAGATAATAGCTGACCCGCTTTTTTAGCAAGCCCTAATAAGGAATAAACCTTATCCATCATTTCCCTCCAATTGGTCTTTTAAATTATTATATATTTCTACATCAATTGTAGTCTCAAAAGCCTTTTCAAGTCTTTTTGCCTTTATTGCTTTCTCAAGACAATCAATACTTCTGCATATATATGCTCCTCTTCCAGGCTTTTTACCAACGAGATCAATGTTGATTTCTCCCTCATTATTTCTAACCACGCGTATCATTTCCTTCTTAGGCTTCATTTCTTTGCAACCAAGACACATACGCAATGGAATCTTTTTTTGCTTCATCCATCCACACCTTCCATGTTTTATATTTTAAACTGAAATAACAAATGGTTTAATCAGTAATAATTTTCCTGTTGGCTTTCGTTATTTTCACTTTCATCTTCCAAATTAAAGTATTGGTTTCCAAGTCCATCATCGAAGAGTTGCTTTTCAATAGTCTCTCTTAATTGTGATTCGCTCTTAATATCAATTTTCCATCCAGTGAGTTTTGCTGCAAGTCTAGCATTTTGTCCTTCCTTACCAATTGCTAATGATAGCTGATAATCAGGAACTACTACCTTTGCAGACTTTTGCTCTTCACAAACATCAACTCTAATAACCTTTGCAGGACTCAGACTACTTGATATATAATCTTTTACATCGTTACTCCACTTAATAATATCAATTTTCTCACCTCTGAGCTCATCTACTATCGCCTGTACTCTAGTTCCTCTTTGTCCAACACATGCCCCAACTGGGTCTACATTTTCATCTTTCGAATAAACTGCAATTTTAGTTCTTGAGCCTGGTTCACGTGATATACTCTTTATCTCCACAGTGCCATCATGTATCTCAGGAACCTCTAACTCAAAAAGTCTCTTTACAAGACCAGGATGTGTTCTTGAAATCATAATCTGAGGACCCTTTGTTGTCTTCTTAACCTCAATTATATATGTCTTAAGTCTCTCATTAAATCTATACTCTTCGCCAGGTGTTTGCTCAGAAGTTGCAAGGACAGCCTCTGTTTTGCCGAGATCTACAATAATATTTCTCTTTTCTACTCTTTGAACTATACCAGTAACAATGTCACTTTCCTTGTTATAAAATTCATCATAAATAATTCCACGTTCAGCCTCTCGGAGTTTTTGAACAACTACCTGCTTAGCAGTTTGCGCAGCAATTCTTCCAAAAGATCTTGGCGTAACCTCAATCTCTACTATATCACCAATTTCATATGCAGGATTATATTTTCTTGCTTCCTCAATTGAAATATCCATTTCATCTACATCAACTACTTCAGCTACTTTTCTAAGTCCAAAAACTTTAACGTCACCATTTTCTCTATCTATATTGACCTTTACGTTCATAGAAGAACCAAAGTTTTTCTTATATGCAGAAATAAGTGCAGCCTCTATGGCCTCAATTATTATATCCTTCTTAATTCCCTTTTCCTTTTCTAGCTGTTCAAGTGCTAAAATTAACTCAGCGCTCATCTCGTTAACCTCCTAATACAAATCAATTATTAAAATTTAATGACTCTCTTTACAATGGCAACCTTATCTTTTTCAAATTCAATAATAGTACCATCCTGATTAATTACAATCATATTTTCTATTAAGCCAACTAATTCGCCCTCAAAAGTTTTCTTACCGTTTATTGGCTGATAAACCTTTATTTCTACTAATTCACCTTTATATTTTATAAAGTCCCTCTCTGTTTTTAACGGCCTTTCCAAGCCCGGTGAGGAAACCTCCAAATAATAACCTTGTTCAATTGGGTCTTTCTCATCTAATCTGTCACTTATTTTTTCACTAACAGCCTGACAATCATCAATACTAATTCCGCCTGGCTTATCAATATAAATTCTCAGGTACCAATTTGCACCTTCTTTGATAAACTCCACATCAACCAATTCATAATTCAAACCTTCAACAATCGGCTTTGCAAGGTCTGTTATCACCTGCGCAATATTTATTTTCATTTTATCATTAGCCTCCATAAGCTAGAGTTCACGCCATGTTTAAGCCTTTACCATTTTATAATACATAGTTTATTACATTAAAATCACAAAATATTAATGCACAAAAACTTAGGCACTTTGAGTGCCTTAGTTAATTTCAATAAACATCAGTAGTTCGGATAAACAGAGTTCTTGGCTTTAGGTGGAGTTTAACTTCATCTGAAGCTTAGAAATGGTTATCCAAAGTTGTAAGCAACCTTTATCCCACACTTGCCGTTTATCCCACACTTATAGAAGTGGGGGTATTAGCGGCGGTAGACATCGGATAAATAACAAAGAGTGGGAGTCCCACTCTTAACAGTAACGTCTATTAAACCTCTATCCTCGTTGTATTATATCATTATTATTTCTATTTATCAACAATTTATTACCGTTTTTTAAAAATTAACTTTCAATTGGAAGCAAGTTCTTAGTTAAGGGGGAGACCCGTCTTTAGAAGTTAGCACCATAAATCTTTAGGAATAAATTTAATACAAATCGCTTTCAAAAGCCTTAAAATTATGGCTTTTTTTATTGCTCAAAATATTTGAAAAAATATTTTTTCTATGATACAATAGTGGCGTTAGTGGCGTTATTCAAAGGAGGATGTTTTTATGGCATATTATCTAAAAAAGACAAAACTGAAAGGTCGTACTTATCTCTCTATTGATGAAAGTTTTTATAGTCATGAGAAGAAAGGCACTGCTCATAAAGTCTATAAATCATTAGGCTCTGTTGAAACTCATTTGAAAAATGGTATTAAAGATCCCATAGCTCATTTTCAGGAAGAAGTCGATGAACTTAACAAACTAAAAAACAAGGATGGTATTAAGAAAATATCCGATAAGTCTCCCATCCTTTATCTCGGCTATTTTCTTCTCAAAAGCATATTAGATAAACTGAGTATCAAAAAATATGTTGATTATTTCAAACTGACTAATGAATTCAAATATGATCTTTATGAATTACTTTCCTCACTTGTATACGCCAGAAGTGTTAATCCGTGTAGTAAGAACAGAACGTTTCACGAGGTACTGCCTAATCTTTATCATTCCTCTATTTACTCATACGATCAGCTTCTTGATGGCTTATCGTTTCTAGGAAATAACTACGAAAAGTTTATAGAATTATTCACAGCACAGGTCGAAGATGTATATGGCGTAGATACTTCAAAAACCTATTTTGACTGCACAAACTTCTATTTTGAAATCGACAGAGAAGATGATTTTAGAAAAAAAGGTCCAAGTAAAGAAAACCAAAAATCTCCAATAGTAGGTCTTGGTCTTCTACTGGACAGCAATCAAATACCTATAGGAATGAAGATGTACCCAGGTAATGAATCTGAAAAGCCAATCATTAGAGATGTAATTAATCATTTGAAAAAACAAAATAACATTACCGGAAAGACTATACATGTAGCAGACAAAGGGCTTAACTGTGCAGAAAACATTGCTTTTTCAAAAACAAACGGTGACGGATACCTGTTTTCAAAATCTGTAAAAGGTCTTTCTGAAAGAGAAAAAGTCTGGGTTCTTCTTGAACAAGATTTTAATGAGATAAAAGATAAAAATGGTAAAGTTGTGTATCGTTATAAATCATGTGTAGATAAGTTTCCGTATACCGTGGAACACGAAGGTAAAAAAGTTACTGTAAATCTTACAGAGAAAAGACTACTTACATATAATCCTACTCTTGCTGCAAAAAAAAGATATGAAATTAACAGAATGGTTGAAAAAGCAAAATCACTAACCTTATCTCAAGCAAAGAAAAATGATTATGGCGAAACTGGAAAATACGTTAATTTTACTGATAACAAGGGGAATAAGGCAGATGTAAGCATAAACCAAGCTGCCATTGATAAAGATGTAATGTTTGCAGGATATAATCTTCTAGTAACATCTGAAATTGAAATGACTGACCAGGATATTTATAACACTTACCATAATCTATGGCGAATTGAAGAATCCTTTAAAATTATGAAATCCGATCTCGATGCTCGTCCGGTATTTCTTCAGAAAGAAGATACTATAAAGGGACATTTTCTAATTTGTTATATCGCTGTCCTTTTAGAAAGAATCCTACAATTTAAGATATTAAAAAACCAATATTCCACTACAGAAATTTTTGACTTTATTAGGGATTTCAAAGCCACCAAAGCTGAGAGTAAATATATCAACACAACAACTTATTCAGATTTGATAAATGATATGTCGAAAATTTTCAAACTACCGCTGACTAATTATTTTCTGAGTGAGACACAAATAAAATCTATATTCAACTTTAAATTGTGATTATTAAAGGCTACCGCATTATCGCGGTAGCCTTTAATTTTATGGATAATTATCGCCATTTTTAAACGTCTGATACCAAAGACAGGTATTATTTCTATTTATCAACAATTTATTACCGTTTTTTAAAAATTAACTTTCAATTGGAAGCAAGTTCTTAGTTAAGGGGGAGACTAACGCCAAGTTAGTCAGTTAAATAGACACAACTGATTGCTTTCAGGTAACCCCTTAAGGCAGTTATTTCGTTCTAATATTTCAATAACAGATTTGCTTATTTTTGCTTTAGTACGGAGTTCATCTATAGATAAAAACTCTCCCACCCTTCTAGCCTCTACAATATTAAAAGCCGCAGAACTACCCAGCCCCTGGAGTGCATTTAAAGGTGATCTGAGGGAATTTCCCTCTATTATAAACTTCTTGGCCTCAGAACTATACAAATCAATTGGTAGAAACGAGTACCCTCTGGCATACATCTCATTTACAACCTCTAAAATAGTTAACATATTCTTCTCTTTTGCCGTAACATTATTTCCCTTCATTTCAAACTCTATAATTTTATTTTTGACCCTATCCTGTCCATGGGACATAATCTCTGCATCAAAATCATCTGCTCTAACAGTAAAATAAGTAGCATAAAATGCAAGTGGATGATAAACCTTAAACCAGGCTATTCGAAAAGCCATCATAACATATGCCGCAGCATGTGCTTTAGGGAACATGTACTTAATTTTTTTACAGGAATCTAAATACCATTCAGGGACTTTATTCTCCTTCATAATAATTTCGTATTCTTCCTTAACACCCTTTCCCTTTCGTACATCCTCCATAATTCTGAATGCAGTTTTTGGGGGAAGTCCAGCATGCATAAGATAAATCATTATATCATCGCGACAACAAATACTCTTTGAAAGTGTGGTTACACCTGCTTTTATCAAGTCCTGAGCATTATTGAGCCAAACATCAGTACCATGCGAAAGTCCAGATATTTTTATTAAATCAGAAAATAGTTTTGGTTTTGTATCCTGCAGCATTTGTCTAACAAACTTTGTTCCAAATTCAGGTACAGCAAATGTACCAGTTTCACTTCCAATATCCTCAGGTTTTACACCCAGAGCCTCTGTACTGCTAAATAAACTCATTGTTTTCTCTTCACCAATAGGTATAGTGGTTACATCTACTCCAGTCAAGTCCTCTAGCATTCTAATAACAGTTGGATCATCATGTCCTAAAATATCAAGCTTGAGTATACTACCATGCAAAAAGTGATAGTCAAAATGTGTTGTTATTACGCTTGATTGAGTATCATCTGCCGGATGCTGAATAGGAGAAAAATCATATATTTCCTTATCCTTAGGCACTATCATTATCCCACCTGGATGCTGACCTGTAGTTCTTTTTATACCGGTACAACCTTTTACCAAACGATTTATTTCTGCATTTGGTAAAACAATTTCTCTCTCATCCAAATAGTTTTTTACATAGCCATAGGCTGTCTTCTCAGCAACTGATGCAATGGTTCCTGCTTTAAATACATAACCCTCACCAAATAGTTCTTCTGTATATTTATGGGCAATAGCTTGGTAGTCTCCAGAGAAATTCAAGTCAATATCAGGCTCTTTGTCTCCATCAAAGCCTAAAAATGTCTCAAAAGGAATATCATAACCATCTTTTTTAAGGTTATTGCCACACTTAGGGCATACTTTATCTGGAAGGTCAAAACCACAATCATAAGATCCATCCAAAATGAAGTGAGAATACTTACAATTTTCACATATATAATGTGGTTCTAGAGAATTAACCTCTGTAATTCCAGACATATTTGCAACAAAGGAAGAACCAACCGATCCTCTCGAACCAACCAAATAGCCGTCACTCAAGGATTTTGAAACCAATTTCTGGGCAATAAGATACATTACAGCAAATCCATTCTTAATAATGGAGTTAAGTTCCTTTTCTAGTCTTTTGGCTACTACCTCTGGAAGCTCCTCACCATATATTTCCCTTGCTTTGTTCATTGCCATACTCTCTATATCATGCTCTGCCCCCTCAATGCTTGGTGGGTATGTACCCTCTAGGACAGGTGCAATATTCTCTATTAAATCAGCTATATGATTAGTATTTTCTACAACAACCTCATATGCCTTCTCCTCTCCAAGGTAATCAAACTCAGAAAGCATCTCATCTGTTGTTCTAAAATAGAGTGGTGCTTGGTTATCTGCATCCGTAAACCCTCTACCAGCCATAAGAATTCTTCTGAACACTTCGTCTTTAGGATCCATAAAGTGTACATCACAGGTGGCAACTACTGGTTTTCTATGTCTCTCTCCAAGTCTTACAATCTTCTTATTAATCTTTTTTAATTCCTCTTGAGAGTTAACCCTTCCATTTTTTACAAGAAACTGATTATTTCCCAGAGGTTGAATTTCTAAATAGTCATAAAATCTAACTATCCTTGATATTTCATCTTCACCTTTTCCATCTAAAATTGCTTTATATAACTCTCCAGCTTCACAAGCACTACCTAAAATAAGACCCTCTCTGTACTCTAATAGCAACTTTTTAGGAACTCTTGGTTTTTTATAAAAATACTTAAGATGGGATTGAGAAACAATTTTATATAAATTTTTTAAACCAACCGAATTTTTAGCCAGTATAATTGCATGATAAGAATTAGCTTTGAGGTTTATCTCATCATCAAAAGCATCTTGTATATCCCTAATATTTTTGCACCCTTTTTCTCTAAGTACATCCATGCAGTATAAAAATATTTTTGCAGTCACCATTGAATCATCTACAGCTCTATGGTGATTTTCAAATTGTATCCCCAAATGCTTTGCAACCATATTCAATTTATACTTTCCAAGCTCAGGAAACATTTTTCTGCATAACTCAAGGGTATCTATATAAGGATTTCGTATTTTATCTCCCATTAGCTTTGCATTATACTTAATAAAGCCTACATCAAAATTTGCGTTATGAGCCACAAGCACTGCACCCTGAATAAACTCCATAAAATCGTTTAAAACCTGTTCTATCGGTGGTGCATCCATAACCATTTCATCTGTTATTCCAGTAAGTTTAACTATAAAGCTTGGTATTGATATACCGGGGTTTATAAAAGCACTAAATTTGCTAAAAACCTTACCTTCCTTTATTTTTACTGCACCGATTTCAGTTATTTTATCCTTACTTGGATTTAGTCCTGTTGTCTCTAAATCAAAAACTACAAATTCATCGTCAAGAGTATGATCATCTGGGTTATAAACAATAGGTGTACTATCATCGAGCAAATAGCACTCTATCCCATAAATTATTTTAATATTGTTTTTAATAGAAGTCGCATATGCATCAGGATAAGCCTGACAAACACCATGATCGGTATAGCAATAGCCTTATGTCCCCAGTCAGCAGCTCTTTGTACTAGAGCCTTTGCTGATGAAACACCATCCATAGCGCTCATCTGAGTATGGAGATGCAGTTCAACTCTTTTTTTCTCTGACTTATCCTGCTTTAATTCTTTCTCAGTCTCAACAATGTCAAAAGCCAAAATGCCCATCTCTTTAGTGAAATTATCGTACTGGGCTTCACCTCTTATTCTCAGACAGGCACCTTCAACAATTCGTTGGGATATGCCTCCAAAGTCTTTTTTCTCAATAAACATTTTAACTGTCACAGAGCTAGTATAGTCTGTAACATCAAAAATATATATGAACTTACCGCTTTTAAGCTCTCTTGATTCAGTTCTAAATACTTCACCTGCTATAGCAACCTTACCTGAATCAGGGGTAACCTCAGAAATCTTCATAATACTATCGCTAAAGGGTTTACCTGTAATAATACCTATAGTATTACCGCCTAAAAAAATTGAATTTGTAAAATCTGTATTTTTTGACTTTGACTCGGTGAAGGTAGTTTTAGCTGTAATAGCTGTGCTAACTACCTTAGCCTCAATTTCATCCTTTTGAGAGAAATACTCCTCCATTGAGCTTGAATCTACTTCACAATCACAAAACTCTACCTTTACTCTTTTTGAAAGAGTATCTTCAAAGTATTTCTCAATTAGTGTATGACAATTTTGAACTTTAAGAATTTGAGAACCTGCTGTAGTAAGTCTTATAATTATTTTATTATCAACTAAATCATATGTACTATCTTTTAAAAGCCCCTTACATACAGCCACCTTGCTACTAATCATCAGAAGTATTTCGTTCCACATAATCCGCAAATATTCTTCTAAGCTATATTCCTTGGTACATCTTACTTTTATAGTAATATTGTTAGCATTAATTTTGTTCTTCAGGTATTCTTCCATTTTTAACATTAGCTCAATGCTGATTATTTCGGGACTTGAAGCATATATTTCAAGTCTATTTGACTTAAGAAATACACTCATTCTATCTACATTAATATTCTTAAAAGCAGAAAATTCCCCATCGAAAGCTATAACACCAGGGAATAAATCAACAAACATTTTATCCGGATTTTTTGAACCATCCATTTTATTGACCCCATTACATCTGATTAATTTCTCTAATCATTTCCTCAACTATTTTATCCTGCGGAATTTTTCTGATTATCTTACCTTTTTTAAAGAGCAACCCTTCATTAACACCACCCGCTATGCCTATGTCAGCATCCTTTGCTTCTCCGGGCCCATTTACTGCACACCCCATGATTGCAACCTTTATGTTTTTGTCCAGTCTGTCCAATACTGGCTCAAGCATATTGGCTATACCTATCAAATCAATCTTTGTTCTACCACAGGTGGGGCAGGATACTACCTCTATCCCATTTTTTATTATTCCCAAGGATTTTAGTATTTGCTTACCTACTCTAACCTCTTCAACAGGGTCGCCTGTTAGTGAAACCCTAAGGGTATCGCCTATTCCCTCAGCTAGAAGACAGCCTATTCCAACAGAAGACTTTATTGTACCTTTATAAATAGTACCAGACTCAGTTACACCAATATGTATAGGATAGGAGCTCTTCTGTGAAAGAAGCCTATAAGCAGCTATTGTCATTGGAACACTTGAGGCTTTAATCGATATGGCTATATCATCAAAATTGGCATCCTCTAACATTTTTGCATGCTCAAGAGCACTTTCCACCATGCCCTCCGGTGTAACACCACCAAATTTGTCAACTATATTTTTTTCTACAGAACCCGAATTAACGCCAATTCTTATTGGTATCTGCCTTTCTTTTGCCATATCTGCAACAGCTTTTACTCTGTCTTGTCCACCAATATTTCCAGGATTGAGTCTTATTTTATCAACACCATTTTTAATACAAGTTAATGCAAGCCTATAATCAAAATGAATATCTGCCACAAGGGGAATATTTATTGCTTTCTTTATTTCAGCTACAGCGCATGCTGACTCATTATCGGGAATTGCTACACGTATAATGTCACAGCCTGCCTCTTCTAACCTCTTTATCTGGTCAACAGTAGCTTTTATATCCCTCGTATCAGTGTTGGTCATTGATTGCACAGAGATAGGGGCATCTCCTCCAATAAAAATGTCCCCTACTCTTATTTTTTTAGTTTCTATTCTTTGTAAATATTGTTCCACCGTGAATTCTGCCCTCTTCCATTTGTAGAATAGCTTTATGCGATTTTGCATTTATACGCTTAATAGATTTTAATGCTGTACTATAATAATTTTACAATATCATTAAAGGTAACATAAATCATTAATGCAATTAATATCACAAAACCCACCATTGTTATAAATGCCTCTTTTTCTGGGTTTAACGGCTTTTTGCGTATTTTCTCAATTAACAGTAAAATCAATTTACTTCCATCCAAGGCTGGGAAGGGTATCAGATTAACTAAGCCTAGATTAATACTAATCATAGCAGTAAGAGATAACAATCTAATAACTGTATCCTTAAAAGTTGGGCTCAGCTCAACAACGTCACTGATTATACTGGTTATCCCTATAGGTCCGCTCATATCACTTACAGGAACTGTACCTGTTATTAGCCAGCCTAAAGAATAGTATATTGACCTCGAAGTGGAAATAGTATAGCCAATTGACCCCTTTAGAGTTTCAATAAATCCACCTTTAGACGGTTCAAAATCTAAACCAATTGCTTTTATTTCTGAACTCTTTCTAGGAATTGGAGTCACTTCCTTTAAGTTCAGCTCTTTCCCATCTCTATTTACAGTTATAATAATTTTATTTTGTTTAGTTTGATCTACGATCTTTCCAATATCACGTCTGGTATTTACTTCCATACCATTGAGTTTGGTTATTTTATCTCCCTCTTTAAGACCAGCCTCTATTGCAGGAGAATTATCAGATACTTGAGCAACAACATTGGAGTCAGCCCCATCAATCTCTCTATCCTTAGGTGTAAACCCAAGCATATAGCCATCCTGTGCTCTATTTGGAGTTATACGAATAGTTTTTGACTCTCCATTTCTTTCATATTGCAAATCTATACTTTCATTAGTTAGAGGATATGCAAATATTTCTAAATCATTGACTTGATATATGGTCTTTCCATTATATTTTTCCAGCTTGTCACCAATCATAATTCCACTTTGCTCTGCAACTGAACCAGGTGTTACTGTTTTAACCTGTGTAGTATAGAAACCAGACTGTGCCATTATGATAAATGCAAATACAAGAGCAATAATTATATTCATAATTGGTCCAGCGGCAATAATTGCTGCTCTAGCACCTACTGGTTTCTTATTGTAGGCCCTATCATCGTCTGAAGTCTCTTCCTCACCCTCCATTTTCACATAGCCACCTAACGGTATTAACCGTAAAGAATAAGTTGTCTCTCCCTTTTGGAAGCCTATAAGCTTAGGTCCCATAAATAATGAGAACTCATTAACCTTTACATTAAAGGCCTTAGCCGCAAGAAAGTGACCAAGTTCATGTATTATAATCAAAAAGCTCAAAGCTACAATTGCAAGAAAAATACTCATAAATTCCTCCAGAATAAAATATTTAAATCTATCATACTGTTAGCTGCATTGCTGCATTCCTTGCCCAACTATCTACTTCTATTATATCATCCAGGCATGGACATATATTCACATTATGCCCTTGCATTACCTTTTCAATTATAGTTGGTATAGAAGTAAATGAAATTTTATTACTTAAAAACGCCTCCACTGATATTTCATTCGCAGCATTCATAGCTGCAGGCATTGTTCCTCCCACTGTTAATGCATCAAAAGCCAACTGCAGACATCTGAATGTCTTTGTATCAGGCTGTTCAAAGGTTAGTTGAGAACATTTAAGGAAATCCAGCTTTGGAAAGCTATTGCTGCATCTCTGTGGATAGGTTAAGGCTAGCTGAATTGGCGTTCTCATATCAGGGGAACCCAATTGAGCTATTATTGAACCATCAACATACTCAACCATTGAATGAATGATACTCTGAGGATGCACTATAACTTGTATCTTATCAAGATTTTTATCAAAAAGCCATTTTGCTTCAATTACCTCTAGTCCCTTGTTCATAAGCGTTGCAGAGTCTATTGTTATTTTACTGCCCATGCTCCAATTTGGATGTTTAAGTGCTTGAGCAGGTGTAATATTTTCAAGCTCACTTATATTCTTACCTCTAAATGGTCCTCCAGAGGCAGTTATAATTATTTTTTCAACCTGTTTATCATCATTGCCCATTAAGCATTGATATATAGCACTATGCTCACTATCAACAGGAAAAATATTAACATTATACTTTTTTGCCTCTTCAATAACAAGCTTACCAGCTGTGACTAAAGTTTCCTTGTTTGCTAAGGCAATATTTTTTTTATTTTTTATTGCATGCATGGTTGGAATGAGTCCAGCTGTTCCAACTACCGATGTCACTACTGTATCTACTGCTTCAAGTTCAACTACACGCTTCATGCCAGCTACGCCAAAAAGCACCTCAATACCCATACCTTGAAGCCTGAACTCAAGTTCCTTTGCCAATTGAGCATTTCCAACAGATACAACACTGGGTAAAAACTCATGAATCTGTTTTTCCAGAAGATCTATATTTGAATTTGCAGACAATGCGGCAACTTTAATTCCAAGATTTCTTGCCACATCCAGCGTCTGCACCCCAATAGAGCCCGTAGACCCTATTATCGAAATTACCTTTGCCAAGTTTTACCTCCATTAGCCGCAATGCGACTGTTAAATATAATTTAATAACATTCTCTTAATAAGCATAACCATGAATAAAGAAAGTAAAGTTTATTTCATAATTTTGATTTATATAAACAGTATTAAAACAAAATATACAGCTGGAGCTACAAATAAAATACTATCAAATCTATCTAAAACACCACCATGACCTGGCATAATATTACCAAAATCCTTTACATTAACATATCTCTTTATTGCTGACGCTGACCAATCCCCAATTTGAGATACTACTCCACAAAATAGTCCTAACATTCCTAATACAACAAATGATATTTTTAGTGCAAAATAGTTTTCTATAATAAAACCAAAAATAATCATTAAAGCAATACAGCCTACTATTCCACCAATTGCCCCAGCCAACGTTTTCTTTGGACTTATTTCTGGTATAATCTTCCTTTTTCCAAATAAACGGCCAAATATATAGGCCATAGTATCAGTTCCCCATGCACCAATAAAAATTATCCATATTAAAATTAAACCAAAATCCATGTTTCTGATTAAAACTAAAAAACTCATCAAAAACGGTATATATGCTACACCAAAGAGTGTTACACCTGCATCTATTATATTATATTTTTTATGGGCTAAAACAATAAAAGCCATAGTAATAAATATTATTAAACATACCGATACTCCCACTAAAATGCTGATGTCAATATTGAACCAACCTGTTTCTTTAAGTCCTAAAACTAGTAGTGGTAATATAGATAAATATCCTATTGACTTAATAGGATTAACATTCCTTACTTTTGATACAGAATTATAAAATTCATAGAGTCCAATTGCTGCAATTAAGCTTACAACTATTCCAAGTGTAATTGAGCCCAGGTACAAAACTGCAATTAACAAGGCCAGTCCTACTAAAGCACTTATTACTCTCGTTTTTAACATGAATACCCTCCATTTAGTAAATAAATAATTTTAAACTATATCCCACCAAATCTTCTATTTCTTTTCTCATATTCTTTTATCGCATCAGTAATATGACTCTCCTTTATGTCAGGCCACAGTTCATTTGTAAACCAAAATTCAGTATATGCACATTGCCATAACAAGTAATTGCTTATTCTCTGCTCCCCACTTGTCCTTATTAGTAAATCAGGATCGGGAATTCCTGAAGTATACAGACAATCCTCAAATTCACTTTGATCTATCTTATCAATTGATAATTTATTTTCCTTAACCTTTTTAGCAATTTTTTTTACAGCACTCAGCATCTCAGACCTAGAACCGTAATTGAGCGCTATATTTAGGTGCAGGCCACTATTAACGCTAGTTAGCTTTTCAACCCTTTCAATCTCTCTTTGAAGCTCGTCTGGCAAGCCCTTAACATCACCAATTACCTTTATGAGTACATTACTACCATCGAGTTCTTTCTCTGCATTTCGTAAAAACTCTAGTAATAAGTTCATTAGAGTATCCACCTCATTCTGAGGCCTTTTCCAATTTTCAGTAGAAAATGCATAAATAGTTAAATGCTTAACTCCAATTTTGGAGCAGTAAATAACAATTCTTTTAAGAGTCATAGAACCTTCTCTATGACCAACGCTTCTAGGAAGTCCTCTTTTTCTAGCCCATCTCCCATTACCATCAGGTATTATAGCAATATGATTAGGAACAACCTTTAATTCTTCAT
Source organism: Bacillota bacterium (assembly GCA_023441625.1). Lineage (GTDB taxonomy): Bacteria > Bacillota > Clostridia > Acetivibrionales > DSM-1351 > Ruminiclostridium. Next base: position 6,944 of record JAEZOA010000148.1, on the reverse strand, counting down.
TTACTTTTTTAGGGGTAAATAACTTTTCAAACAAACCCATTTTCAATATCCAACTCCTACTGAAATTCTATGTAATCATCATATTCTAAAACTCCATATTTAAAACAACCCCTCAATTAGAGGGGTTTACATACAAGTATATTTAGTCTTTTTCCTCCTAAAGAATAAACTCTGAGTACTCTAAATGAATGGTCATACTCAGAAATCTCCATCTTAGGGGGTGCAGTAATTGAAATATTTTCAATACAATAGCCCTTCTCCAAAGCTATTTTAAGCGCATCTCCAAGTGTAAAACCAATAAGGTCATTTATTTCATTAAAAAAACAACCCTCTGCTATTATACTGCCTTCCATATTTTTATCAGCTTTAGTATAACTCAAATAGCTATACCTCCATAATTTCCTTTTCTTTTGCTTCTACAATATGGTCTATATCGGCAATGTATTTGTCAGTTAAGTTCTGTATATCCTTTTCTGCATCCTTCAAATCATCTTCGGTAATTTCGCTATTTTTCTTCTTTGTCTTCATAGCTTCAATAGAATCTCTTCTAATAGCTCTTATAGCAACCTTAGATTCTTCGCCCTCTTTTTTTACTGTCTTGGTCAGTTCCTTACGTCTCTCCTCTGTAAGAGCAGGAAAAACTAATCTGATAACTTTACCATCATTGCTTGGATTAATACCAATGTCTGATTTTTGAATTTCCTTTTCTATATCCTTTAAAAGCTTTGCTTCCCAAGGTTGTATCAAGATAACTCTAGCCTCTGGTACAGATATAGTTGCAACCTGATTAATTGGTGTTGGAGATCCATAGTATTCAATATTTAGCTTATCTAATATTGATGGATTAGCTCGTCCAGCTCTAATACCAGTAAGATTATTTTTTAATACATTTATAGTTTTGTTCATTTTCTCTTGAATAGGTTTATAAAGTTCCTTATCCATAAAACCCCTCCTTAAATTTATAGTTATATCATACAATTAATTTCAAAGGATTTCAATATATTGTAGTTCCAATTTCTTCGCCCTTAACTGCTCTAATAATATTATCAGGGTCATCAAGTCCAAATATGAGCATTGGTATTGCATTTTCTTTACAAAAAGAAGCAGCTGTTGAGTCAATGGCACATAAGCCCCTATTTAAATACTCCTGATAAGTTAATTTGTTGAATTTAACTGCATTAGGATTTTTTGAAGGATCACTATCATAAATTCCATCAACATTCTTAGCCATCAATATTGCTTCAGCGTCTATTTCAGCGGCTCTAAGTGCTGCTGCTGTATCAGTTGAAAAATAAGGATTTACCATTCCACATGCAAAAATAACAATTCTTTTTTTCTCTAAATGTCTTACTGCTTTCCTTCTTACATACGGTTCGGCAATTTGTCTCATCTCAATAGCTGTTTGAACTCTTACTGGAATAGATCTGGACTCTAATGCATCCTGCAACCCAAGGGAGTTGATTACAGTAGCCAGCATACCCATATGATCTGCTGTTGTTCTGTCCATACCCACACCACTTCTGCCTCTCCAAAAATTACCGCCACCTACAACGATTGCTATCTCAACACCCAACTTATGGATTGCTAAAATTCTATCACATATTTCATTAATAGTATCAGAATTAATTCCATTGCCCTTCTCGCCAGCTAGAGCTTCTCCGCTGATTTTTAACATTATTCTTTTATACTTCAATTCTGTCATGGCACTTCCTCCATTTATATATATAATAATTCAAAAAAGGCCCTAATAAGGGGAACATACAATAAATATGTTCCCCTAAATTAATTAGTTACCTATTTGTTTCATTACTTCATCAGCGAAGTTTTCTTCTTTCTTTTCAATACCTTCGCCTCTTTCAAATCTTGCAAATCTTCTAATTGTAATATTCTCGCCAATATGAGCTATTTTTTCTTTAATTAACTGATCAACAGTAACATCTGGGTCTTTAATAAACGCTTGGTCCATCAAGCATTTTTCAGTATAGAATTTTTCAATTCTACCTTCAACCATTTTATCAATAATTTTTTCAGGTTTTCCTTCGTTTCTAGCCTGTGCTCTGAGTATTTCCTTTTCGTTCTCGATTACAGCAGCAGGTACTTCTTCTCTTCTAACATACTCAGGATTGCTTGCAGCTATCTGCATTGCAACATCCTTAACAAATGTTTTGAATTCTTCATTCTTTGCAGCAAAGTCTGTTTCAATATTTACTTCAACAAGAACACCAATTCTGCCGCCACCATGTATATAAGACTCAACTAAACCTTCAGCAGCAACTCTTCCTGCTTTATTAGCTGCTTTAGCTATTCCCTTTTCTCTTAAAAGCTCGATTGCTTTCTCTTCATCACCGTTAGTTTCTGTGAGAGCCTTTTTGCAATCCATCATTCCTGCTCCGGTTCTTTCGCGGAGCTGCCTTACCATTTCAGCAGTAATCATTATAAATCCTCCAAACCGTATCTTATCCTATTAATTGCATAATAAGATATAATATTAATTTTTATATTGTCACACAAGAATATTACTAAATTGAGTCTTTAACAACTCAATTTAGTAATATGCATTTTAACTAATTATTCAGCAACCGCTTCTTCAACTTCAATTTCAGCAGCAACTTCTGTTGTTTCAGGTTCGAGCTGTTCTCCTTGACGACCTTCAATAATAGCATCAGCCATTTTAGCTGCAATTAACTTTACAGCTCTTATTGCGTCATCATTACCTGGAATAACGAAATCAACCTCATCAGGATCACAGTTTGTATCAACAATAGCTACAACTGGAATACCAAGCTTTTTAGCTTCAAGAATTGCATTTCTTTCTTTACGTGGGTCAACAACAAACATTACTCCAGGAATCCTTTTCATGTTCTTGATACCACCAAGATTCTTTTCGAGGTCGTCCATTTCCTTCTTTAGCTTAATAACTTCTTTCTTAGGAAGAACTTCAAAAGTTCCGTCAGCTTCCATTGCATTTAGTTGATTTAATCTGTCAATTCTCTTGCGAATAGTTTTGAAGTTTGTGAGCATTGCACCTAACCATCTGTTGTTTACAAAGAATTGACCACTTCTCTCAGCTTCTTCTTTGATAGAATCCTGAGCTTGCTTCTTTGTTCCTACTAAAAGAACATCCTGTCCGTTCATTGCTACTTCTCTAATAAAGAAGTATGCATCGTCAACCTTCTTTACTGTTTTCTGAAGGTCTATGATGTATATACCATTACGCTCTGTAAAGATATACTCTGCCATCTTAGGATTCCATCTTCTAGTCTGATGACCGAAGTGAACACCTGCCTCCAAAAGTTGTTTCATTGAAATAACTGCCATATTAAAAACACCTCCGTTAAAGTTAATACCTCCGCATTTTTGTCAACTCAACAATAGCTTGTTGAGTTTAATCAGACCTTTGCTGACACCTTAACAAATTGCTAAATGCGTGTGTATTTTTTCGTTAGCTAGTATAACACATTGGTTGATATTAATCAATATGTTAAAAAAAATTCACTACTATTTTTGCCTAAATTCCAACCTCAATACTAAAAAGAATCTGTTGAGCAACAATCAATTTATATCTTTGGCAGATGCTTTTCATACTTTCGAGATAAAAATCTGCCCAAAAAAGGTGCTCCACGAGTGACCCAGTCAAAGCACCAGGCAACCCATATTCCCATAAGTCCAAGACTGGTATATTTAACCAATAAATAACCACCAAATACTCTTATAATCCACATGCTGGAAATAGAAATAACTGTTACAAAAACGACATCACCAGCACTTCTAAGGCAGGATGGCAAAATAAATGCTGCCGACCAGAATATTGGTACACAGATCAATGTCAGATGCGTAACTTGTAATGCAAGTTCAATGACTTGGGGAGTAGGTGAATACAATTTTATAATACTACCTGCAAAAGGCAGTATTATAATTGAAACTCCAGCAAGAAGCAGCATTGAGTATACAGTAAATTTTTTCATCATTTTCTTCATTTCTTCTTTCAATCCTGCACCAGCGTAGAAACCAATAACTGTTACAGCAACAACAGCAATAGCATTCCCAGGGATACTTATTATAGTGTTCAAGGAGTTAGCAATACTATTAGCTGTAAGTGAAACAATTCCAAGCGACGCAACTAAGGATTGAACAAGCAGTTTTCCTCCGTTAAACACAAGACTGTCCATACCGGCCGGAATACCAATATACAATACAGGTTTCAGAACTTTTAAATCCATTTTATAAGACAGTTTAGAAATTTTAATTTTAGGATTTTTAAATAATGGGCGAATTAATATTAATGGACCAAAAAGTCTGGCTAATATCATTCCAATTCCTGCACCTAGAACTCCTAATCCTAAAACAAAAATACATATTGCCCCAACCGAAACATTAACTATATTTGATGCAACTGCGGCAATCATTGAAGCTCTGAAATTATTATTTGCCCTTAATATACTAGTAAAAATATTAAATATCCCTAATAAAGGATAGGATATTGCAGAACATATTAAATAGGTTTTAGCTGCTGACTTAACCACTTGTTCAGAGTTACCAAACAAAAAGTTAATAATTTCAGTATTAAATATATATAGAAATAGTCCTGTTAAGAAAGATATTATTACAACAGCTGTTATTGATTGTGATGCAGTTTTAGAAGCTTTATATTCATTACCAGAACCTAATTGCTGAGCAATTATTACTGTTGCTCCAGTTGACACTGCCATAAATAAGTTAACTGCAACAAAGTTAATGGAATCAACCAGAGACACTCCGGAAACAGCAAAGTCACCAACACCACTTACCATTATAGTATTTACAACACCAATCGCAGCAGTGAGAAACATCTCAACAAAGGCTGGAATCAACAAACGAATTATATCTTTTTTAGTGTACAAAGTATCACGACCTTTGATTACCGTTAAACTTCTTCTGCGGTATTTTGACCATATCTCTTAATTTTCTTTGTTGTTGTCTTAACAAATTCATTTTCACGTAACGTAAACTTTCTTATACGTCTGTACAGAGGCAAATCTTTGTTTATATTTTTTACAATATCATTAAATAGCTTTAATAACTCTTCCTTTGATAAGGTTATACCCTTAAATTTATCTTTTATATACTCTAGGTTGGGCAGTATATGCGCGTGAATATGAGTTTCTCCTGTTGCCTCATCTAAATCCCCGGAAACAATTGATTCCTGGACATATGGATTTTTATTTATTGATGCCTCTAATTCTTCTGGATATACGTTTTTCCCATTTTTAATTATAATAATGTTCTTGATTCTGCCAGTAATATATACAAATCCAGCTTTATCAATTTTACCTAAATCCCCAGTGTGAAACCAGCCATCATTAATACTTTTGTCTGTAGCTGCCTCATCCTCATAATATCCAAGCATTACATTCTCACCTTTGGTTAATATTTCACCAATGCCATTTTCATCTGGCTTATCAATTTTAATTTCAACGCCAGGTAAGGCCTTACCCACACTATCATCTTTAACTGAAAAATCACTGTTTCCAGCAACCAACGGCGCACACTCTGTTAAGCCATACCCCTGTAAAACTCCTATTCCCATTCTTCTAAAGCCTTTAGATACTGCCGGGTCGATAGCGGCTGCACCTGTTATAATCATTCTAAGTCTTCCACCAACAGTATCATGTATCTGCTTATATACTTTTTTACGTATATCAATATGAAAGAAATTATTTAATATTGTTGTCAAAATCAGTGCTAACTTTAGCTTCAACTTTCCAAACTTCTTTTTTCCCACCTGCACCCATATTTTCTTATATAAATTCTCAAGAATCAAAGGCACCACTACCAACATTGTTGGTCTTACCTCTTTAAGATTCTTTGCGATATATTTAAGTCCCTCATTAAACGCTATGGTCGCCCCCGAATAAATGAATAGCAAAAAGCCGAGGGTACATTCATAGGTGTGATGTAAAGGCAAAATTGACAAAGAATAGTCATTGTCATCTACTAACACTGTAGAACGAACTGCAACTATATTAGAACATATATTTTTATGGCTGAGCATAACTCCTTTTGCAAGTCCTGTTGTTCCTGAGGTGAAAAGTAAAGATGCAAGTGATGTATTATCAATTTTTGCTTCTAAATAATCAACATTTCCATTAGAAAGCATTCCTCTGCCTTTGATTAAAAGCTGTCTATAGGATAAGCTAAAATCATTATCTGTTTCGGCATCCATATCTATATAGTATTGAACAGAAAGTACTTTTTTTGATAATCTCTCCATATAGTCCTTATGCTTATTTGAATAAATAATAGCATCAGCATTACATCGACTTAGGATATTTTCAATTTCCTTTTCAGGAAGTTCTCTGTCAATTGGAACTATTATCCCAGTCCCACAAACTGTAGCAAGATAAGTTACACACCATTCATAGCTGTTCTCACCGATAACAGCTATACACTTATTCTTTAGCCCCATACCAAGTAGCGCAGTTCCAAAAGCATCAACATCCTCTTTAAACTGAGAATAACTAATACTATCGAAATCTCCGTCTTTATTATTTATAAGAAAAGCTGGCTTATCCCCAAAAAAGGTAGCACTTTGATTGAGCATATCCTTCAGATTCTCTATTTGCCTTACATTATATAGCGTATTATGCTTCATATATTCACCCCAAAAATAAATAAAAAAACAACCTATTATTGAACTATATCACACATAGGTTTATCATACAATGGAAATACTATTTAAATTGACACAATTCGCTATCTTACAAGATATTGCAGAATCTAGCTATTCTATACACTTTTGCAAGAATCTTTTAATGTTGTCTTCTTCTACAATCCTATCAGCTCCTAGTCTACCCATTCTGTCGCATAGACCCAGCAAAGCAACTTCGTTAAGGTCTGTTTTCTTTTTCATTGCTTTTACATCAGCAAAGGGTAAATTGTTAACCACGAAGAGTATTTGCATATGC
>JAEZOA010000019.1 GCA_023441625.1 Bacillota bacterium | reverse complement strand
ATTTTCTGGTGGAAATGACGAGATGGTCACACCCGTTCCCATACCGAACACGGAAGTTAAGCATCTCAGTGCTGATAATACTTGGCTGGAAACGGCCCGGGAAAGTAAGTCTCTGCCAGATTTATATCAAAGCCTTAAGCATAACTGCTTGAGGCTTTGCTTTATATATAAAGTAAAATAGCTTAAGACTTTAGTCTTTTGTGTTGATCGCATGAAGGCTTGTTTTATTTTATACTTATTTGCACAAAGACTTTAGCCTCCAAGCTTAACGGCTTGGGGTTTTCTTTTGTGTGAAATTTTACTATATTTTGTTTTTAAAGTACTTAAAGTATATATTTAAACAAATTTTATCATTATAATACATATAGTGAGTCTTTTATGATAAAATCATTTACAAAGCAAAATATAAGTATTAAAATAAATGCAGTATTCCAATCCTAATCTTGCATTAAACAGAATAAGCATTATGGGAAATATAACAAGAAATGGAGTAATATTAATGGATAAACAAACATTGATAAGTAACATTAATAAAATGAAGAAAGAGCAAAATGCTGTAATAGTTGCTCACAGTTATCAAGTCGATGATGTACAGGAGATTGCAGATGTTGCAGGTGACTCATTTGCATTAAGTCAGTTCTGTGCATCAAATAGTGCGGATACTATTGTGTTCTGTGGAGTTCACTTTATGGCAGAAAGCGCAAAAATTCTTTCTCCGGAAAAGACAGTATTATTGCCTGAGATTAATGCAGGTTGTCCAATGGCAGATATGGTCACTGCGGAGGCTCTACGAGAGGAAAAGAGAAAGTTCCCTGATGCCGCAGTAGTTTGTTATATAAACTCAAGTGCAGAGGTTAAAGCAGAATGTGATATTTGTTGTACATCATCTAATGCTTCAAAGATAGTAAAGTCTATTGATAAGAAGGATATTATTTTTGTACCTGACAAGAATCTTGGAAGCTATGTTGCTAAAATGGTACCAGAGAAGAATATTATTCTCTGGGAGGGTTATTGTATTACTCACCATAAAATCAGGGTAGATGAAGTTATTGAAGCAAAAAGACTTCATCCTGAAGCTATACTGCTGGTGCATCCCGAATGTCAGCCTGAAATAGTAGAACTTGCTGATTTTGTAGGAAGTACAAAACAAATTATAGATTATGCTAGAAGCTCTGAACACGATAAATTTATTATTGGAACAGAAATGGGAGTACTTTATCAGCTAAAGAAGGAAAATCCTAATAAGACCTTTTACCTTATGTCTAATGGACTTATTTGCCCTAATATGAAAAAAACTTCATTACAAAGTGTTCATGATGCATTAGCATATAAAAAATACGAAATTAATTTGAGTGAAGACATAATAAAACGTGCCTCTCATTGTTTAAATAAAATGTTAGAAGTTTGTAAATAGATGCTATTTAATAGCAATATCATGGGGGGAAAAAAATGCAAGAATCTGATTTTGAGGTCATTGATAAGGATGTAATTATTATTGGGAGTGGTATAGCTGGTGTGTATACTGCATTAGAAATCCCTAAGAACTATCAGGTGGGGATAATTACAAAGGAAACCTTAGACATTAGTAATTCTGTGCTTGCACAAGGTGGAATAGCAGTATCCCTTGATGAGAAAAATGATTCTCCCGCATTGCATTTCAAAGATACACTTTTTGCTGGTGCTGGCTTATGTGATCAAAAAAGCGTATGGGTGCTAGTGGAAGAAGCCGCTGAAAATATAAAGAAGTTGTGTAAATTAGGTGTAAATTTTGATAAGAGTGGACAGGAATTATCACTTACAAGAGAAGGAGCCCATAGCGTTAGTAGAATTATACATTCTGGTGATACAACAGGAAAAGAGGTTTGTGATAAGTTAATAGCGGTTGCACAGCAAGAAGAAAATATAGCTATTTATGAAAGATTTTTTGCAGTAGATTTAATAATAGAGTCAGGTAAATGTTGTGGTGTAATCGTTTATGATGAGCAAAAAGCCCAAATAAAAATTTTTAGAGCTAATGCGATAGTAGTGGCAACTGGTGGTTTTGGACAGATATATTCACACACAACAAATCCAGAGGTAGCTACTGGTGATGGAGTAGGAATGTGCTTAAGAGCTGGAGCAGAAGCTATGGATATGGAATTTATTCAGTTCCATCCTACTGTTCTGTACCATCCTAAGGACAAGAGCTTTTTAATATCTGAAGCTGTTCGTGGTGAGGGAGCACTGCTCAGAAATGAAAAGGGCGAGCGTTTTATGCACAAATATCATGAGCTGGGAGAATTAGCTCCTAGAGATGTTGTTTCAAGGGCTATTTTTAAAGAGATGTCCATATCTGGCACCAAAAATGTATTTTTGGATATTACCTTTAAGAGCAGAGAACATCTTGAAGAGAGGTTTCCAAATATTTTTAAAACGTGCTTGGAGTATGGTATTGATATGTCAAAGGACTACATTCCGGTAGCTCCGGCAGAACATTACTGTATGGGGGGAATTAGGACTGATGTTGATGGGCAGACCAATATAATTGGATTATTTGCGTGTGGAGAAGTTGCATGCACTGGAATACATGGTGCAAACAGGTTGGCAAGTAATTCTTTGCTTGAGGGTCTGGTGTTTGGAAGAAAAATTGCAAATAAAATTGCATCTCAGGAAAGAGAAGATTATAAAAATAATATTAGTATTGAAACAGTTTTTTCTTTAAATCTAGAGAATGAAAATACGCTAAATCAAATGAAGCAAGAAATACAGGATGCAATGAGTAAGTACGTAGGTATTATAAGAGATGAGCAAGGTCTTTCAAATGCTGCAGCTATTATAAATGCAGTATATGAAAGGTATATTAGCTTAAAAGGTTTTAGCTTGAAAAAGCTAGAAGTGGCGAATATGCTAACAGTTGCCAGAATGGTAATTGAGTCAGCACTTGAGAGAAAAGAAAGCAGAGGAGCTCATTATAGATCTGATCATACTAAGACAGATGATGTAAATTGGAAGAGAAATATTGTAAAAGTATTAGATGGAGGATTACTATGAAACTTGATAAGCTATATATACATGATATTGTTATGAATGCTTTAAAAGAGGACATGCCATTAGGTGATATTACTACTGACAACATCATAAGCGAAGGAGCGGTATCAAAGGCCGAATTTCTTGCAAAGCAGGACGCAGTTATAGCTGGACTTGATGTGGCAAAACACGTTTTTGAGGTGCTCGATAGTAGTGTGAAATTTAATGCCATTATAAAAGATGGAGACAGTGTAAAAAAGGGCGATATTATAGCTACTGTAAGTGGTTCAACTAGAGCCTTACTTAGGGCTGAAAGAACTGCGCTAAATTTTTTACAGAGACTTTCTGCAGTTGCTACCATGACTAATAGATATGTTTTAAAGGTACGGGATCTTCCTGTAAAAATAACTGATACAAGAAAGACTACGCCTGGATTAAGACTTCTTGAAAAGTATGCTGTGAATGCTGGTGGTGGTTCAAATCACAGATTTTCCTTATCAGATGGTGTTCTGATTAAGGATAACCATATTGCGGCTGCTGGTGGAATTAAAAATGCAGTTGAGAAGGTAAGAAGAAGTATACCTCATACTGTAAAAATAGAGGTTGAGGTGGAGTCATTAGAAGAGGTTCAAGAGGCACTGGACTGCAAAGTAGATATTATTATGCTTGATAATATGACAAATCAAAAAATGGCTGAGGCTGTTAGCTTAATCAACAAGAGAGCATTGGTTGAAGCTTCAGGTAACTTATCTGAGGAAACGATATACGAGGCGGCATTAACTGGCGTTGATATTATTTCGATTGGTAAGCTTACTCATTCAGCAAATTCAGTTGACATTAGCATGAATATAGAGTAATACATTGGTAGTGGGCTAGATAAGCGTACGTTTTAGCACTGGATAATATTATATTCTTAGAAAGAGATGGTCTGTGGATGAATGATAATTTATCCACAGTTTTTTTTAGTTATTCACATTCAAATTTATGTAAATCCTTGAATGTTCCTAATATAAAGGCGTTCAAGGTATTGCACATGAAAGATTTTATCCACAAAAAGAAGAGTAAATGTGGAAAAAGACAATTGAATTAATGACTATATTAACTTGTGAAATAGCATATACAAAATATTGTGATTAATATCAAGTTAATGTTGAACATCTTGTGGTAAGAAAAAAATTTGTTAAAAAATAAATGTGTATTATGTGGATTAAAGTAAGAAAGAATTTCCGTAATATTTATCAAATATAAAAGACAAAATATTTATGTACGCTTTATAATCTATTATGGGCATTATAGTGTATTGCATTTTTTTCTAGTGTCTATATTCCTAATACTCCTACTTTTTAAAGTAAGGAAATAGGCGTATTACGACCTAGATAATAAACTCAATACGCACATGTAAATGCCTAAAAAGGAGGCACTAACCATGAGTAGACACAAAAGTACGATGTCAGAGGCCCTTAAAGCGGAAATTGCCAAAGAACTTGGGGTCTACAACACAGTTTCCTCTGAGGGTTGGGGAGCAGTAACTTCAAGAGATTGCGGAAACATGGTAAAGAAGGCAATTGAAATGGCTGAAAGAAGTGTCAACCAATAATAGAATAGTTAGCGTAATTAGGGACTGCAACATATGTAATTTTTGTTGCAGTCCCATTTGAATTAATAATTGATTTTATACAGAAATTCATTTATCATTAAGAAAGAGTGGTAAAAATATGAATTTATGTACTATTAGGGAGGTTACAGGTCTTGAAAAACGCATTATTTGTTTATAATCCCATTTCTGGAGGTCATAAAATTCCACAGGAACTAGATTTCATATTAGCCTCCTTTCAAAAGAGGGAAATTCTAGTTCAACCATACAGATTAACTGAAGCAAATAATGAGTATCTTATTAACCTATTGAAATCTGGGACATATGATTTTATTATTGCATCTGGTGGAGATGGAACTATAAATTTTGTTGCAAACATACTTCTGGTCAATAATATTAAAATGCCCATTGGAATAATTCCATCAGGAACCTGCAATGATTTTGCAAAATGTATTGGAATAAACTCGTTAAACGAAAGTATCGATATAATTATTGAGGGAAAAACTTTAGACTGCGATGTTGGTTATATAAATAATTCACATTATTTTTTAAGTACTTTTGCAGGAGGGAACTTTGTAGATGTTTCCTTTAGTACAAATAGTGATTTAAAGAGAAATTTTGGACCTTTTGCATATTATCTGAAAGGCATATCTGAGGTAGCAAATATAAAAAGCTTTGACTTAAAAATAGTTGCTGATGAGCATATTGTAGAAGGTAAGTTTTTACTGTTTTTAGTTGTCAATGGTAAACAAGCTGCTGGTTTCCCAAACTTAATGAAAGAGGCTGATTTTACAGATGGATATATGGATATTATTCTAGTTAAAAAATGTTCAAATATAAATCTTGCTAGTATTTTCTTTAAAGTATTAAGTAAAGAGTCTCTCAATGATAGAAATGTTATAATTCTGAAAGCAAAGAAATGCGAGCTTATAAGCAAATCGCCAATAGCACTTACTGTTGATGGTGAAAAGTCTGAGCTATTTCCAGCGACAATTGAATTTAAGCAAAAGCTTATTGAGGTTTTTGTCCCACAAAATGTATTTGATGCAAATAAGTAGAGTTATTGATTTATTGAAATATAGGTATCCTGAAGGTACCATTTCTGAAAAATTATAAGGCTATGTAATGAAGAGTAATTGTTAATTCATTACATAGCCCTTACTTTGTATTCTATACCCATTAAAAAAAGTATTAAATTAATACATCTGATGCTTGGAGTCTATAAAGGAAACAAGCAGCTGATTTCTTCCATTAAATTGTGTCTTCCGAACATAATATCCATTACTAAAAATGGTATCATAAAGTTTATCAACTTGATGGAAATAATTATTCCCTATATCAAGAATTAGCGTTTCTCCGGGTTTTAGCTTACTTTGGATGATTTCAAGAGTATTGGAAGCATTTAAGTTTTCAGCATTAATTATGTTGTTTTGTAACTCCATTTTTAAACACCTCTTCTATGTTATTAAATAGAATCCTACATTTTAACAAGCAAATTCTAATCATAAAAAGTCACTAAGCCTATTATTACCCAACACATTAAAAATTATTTTCTAATATTTTTGCATAAATATTTCTAATAATGGTCAATATAATATTGACCTCACAAAATACATTTTGACCCCCTTTACAAGGTTAGTCGATTAAGACTAACCTTTTTTTTTAACAGTGCGTCGTGTGTCCAGCAAAGCTGGAGCACACTTGCAATGTTGGCTTGCCAACTTACGTTGCTTGGTTATTTATTCACGGCAAATTCATGAAGCAAAATAATGTAAAATAAAAGTTTTTAAGGGAATAAAAACAGCTAAAAAAAAGTTCGAGAAAATAGCTGGAATAGCCTAATATCAAGGGTTTATTCCAGTTTTTGT
>JAEZOA010000015.1 GCA_023441625.1 Bacillota bacterium | reverse complement strand
ATACTAAGCCCAAAGCCTCTCTTTTTAGATGTATTCTCTTTTGTAGAAAAGCCGGCATTAAATATTCTTTTCTTGTCAGCCTCATTAATCTTAGGTCCATTGTTTGAAATAGAAATATAATACTTGTTGTCTTTAAGATAGGTTTGGAGGTTTATATATCTCTTTTCCTGCTCAACGGTGATTATAGACTCAAAAGCATTTTCTATGATGTTTGAAATAATTGTGACAGCTACATCTTCGTCAATTCTTGCCATTGATAGAGGAACTTCGAAGTCCACGAGTACATCAATACCTTTTCGAAGAGCATTGTTATATTTTACATTAATTATAGCATCAACGAAATCATTGCCAGAGTCTATTGAAATATTCTGTGTCTCACTATTATTTGCAAAATTATTTATGTAGAGCTTGATTTTATCACTTAAGTCAGGTTTATTTAATGTACATAAACCATATATAGTATTTAAGTGATTCTTATACTCATGACGTTCCTTTGCGACCATTTCATTAAATTCAATAAGTTGCTGGACATTCTCCTTTTTCATTTCACTTGCAAGCTGAATCATCTCAAGGCGTGCTCCTTCACGAATGGCCATCACTACTGTAACTATAAGTACTATATATATTACAAAAGAAAGTATATAAAACATAAAAAGGCTCTGTGGGTTATTTGAGATATAAACGCTGGCACCTATCATAATAAAAAAAACAGTGGCAATAGTTATTAATATAGTAGTAAATCTAGAATGATTTAATTTGGTATCGTTTAACCACGGTATTTTTGGGTTTATTCTATAAAGAATGTGAACAGCTAAAAGCTCACAGATTTTTGCTATAATTGAGCATATAAATACATAAGTCTCGTTTTGTAGTAGAACATATATATTGGATTTAAATATAAACATACTAAAAAGGGCTATAAGAGTTTCAATAATTGTTAATCCTATAAAAATAAAAAAGTATTTAAGCATGCTCTTAAGTATTGTCCCGTTAATTGCATAATTAGAGGCAAGAACTGTTAAAACTCCGATGAGAATACTATGTAAGCCTGTTGGAATAAATAATGTTACCCAATATGTATAAAGAGTGTATACTAATATAAAAACAGACACTCTAATAATACTACTACGTGTTACGGCTCTTTGATATGAAAGCAATGAAAAAGCAGTAATAATTATTAGACCTTCTATAGCAGTAAAAATTATCTCACTAAACATATACACACCAAAACACTCCTCACAATAAAAAATAACATAAAAAACCCATAAATACTATATACTTACTGTACATGCATTTACGGGTTTTTGCAAGTATCTTAGAAAAATTACCTGATCTATTACTCTTTTGGTTGATAATAGAACCAGTATTTGGCTGCACCAGCAACTATGCCAGCCATAAGCAAGGAATAGAGCCCAATTGACTTAAGTAAACGTTTTTTCAATAGAATCCCTCCTTAATCTAAATTATACCCTAATAATCTCTCATTTTACATAAAAAGTCAATAGACAAATATTACACATTTTTTATATTTTACAAAATTAATCTATTTTAGCAAATTTATCAGCATCTGATACAATGCAAGAAGGTAGATTTGGATAACAGAAATAAATAAAACTTGACCAGAAAGTAAGTAATAGTCAATTATTAAGATAATAGCTGTTAATGTACAGGCTGATACTTTTAAAATAATTTTTTTCTCTTCAATTTTCTTCGTCCTCACGGGTGTAATTATTACCCCAATTATAGGTAATAAAATTATTAATATTAGCTGCAGGTAAGTAGGCAATATATTCATGTTTCCCACGAGTATACTTACTAACATAGTAATAAAAGATATAAAAACACATGTAATTTCATTTTTGGCATGGAAGCCCGCTAAAAAAGGGCGAAGAATTAAAAGTCCTATAAATGCTATCAGAAAATCCTTAGTCAATGAAAATATTGAGAAGATTATTAGAAATAAAATGAACTTATACAAATCAGAGAAAATGCATACTAAACCATAACGAATTCGTTTTGCCTCTGCGTCGGAGTATTCCTGATTACTTAAAACAGCATCAGAAACCTTATTTGCAAGCTTTCTGTAAAAAGTAATTTCCAAAAAAAGCCCTCCTTAAATAAAAGTAAGTAGCTTTATTTTATCATTAAATACATAAAACACCAAATAAAACCAAAAAATAAAAGATAATCCATTACGAAGGGTTATACTACAAAAAAGTCTAACCCATATAAGAATTTCGAAAAACAAGTTGTGGCTTTTGCGGTTTTCTCATATGTGTTAGACTATTTAGAATATTATTTTTGTTATTTAGTTAATTAATTCATAGTTATTTTGCTACAATATTTACAAGTCGTCCTTTTACTACAATTACCTTTTTAATTTCTTTGCCTTCTAAGAACTGCTGTACCTTTTCATCAGCTAATGCTGTACGCTCAGCTTCACTATTTTCAGCATTTGCAGATATTTCTATTTTTCCTCTAACTGTACCATTTATCTGAACTGCAAGCTCAATAGTGTCTCTTACTAAGGCTGCTTCATCAAAGGATGGCCAAGCTTGATTAAATATAGAATACTCAAAGCCAAGCTGTTCCCATTGCTCTTCTGCAAAGTGTGGAGCAAAAGGAGAAACTAATTTAATAAGGTCAATTATAGTTTCTTCAAATAGCTTTATATTCTTAACCTTAACCTCTGCATCATATTTAAACAGGGCATTTACAAGCTCCATACAGCGTGATATTGCAGTGTTAAACTGAAATCTTTCGGTATCCTGTGTAGCACCTTTTATAGCTGCATTGCGGACATAATTTAATTCCTTGTCATCCTTGTCCATATCGGTACGCGCATTGCTTGATCTTTGTTCAATAAGGCTCTCTACTAGTCTCTCTACTCTGCTTGCAAATCTTGAAATTGCCTTGAGACCATCATCGCTCCATGGACCACCATCAACATAATTAAAACCAAAGCCAAGATACATTCTGAATATGTCGGAACCGTGTTTTCTTACATATTCATCAGGGGAAATAGTGTTACCCATTGATTTACTCATTTTATTTCCATCTGGTCCAAGTATTGTTCCTTGGTGTACCAAGGATAGAAAAGGCTCATCAAAGTTTAAATGTCCCAAATCTCGTAAAGCCTTTGTTATAAAGCGGGCATAAAGCAAATGCATCGCTGCATGCTCAGCACCACCCACATATTTATCTACAGGAAGCAGCTGGTTTATCCACTGGGTATCAAAAGCTTTTTCGCTGTTCTTATTATCTGCATATCTTAAATAGTAAAAAGATGAGCAAACAAAAGTATCCAACGTATCAGGATCTCTCTTTGCAGGTCCACCGCACTTTGGACATACAGTATTCATAAATTCTTCACTCTTTTTAAGTGGAGATTCTCCATCTGGTTTAAACTCAACATTATAAGGAAGAGTAACTGGTAATTGTTCTTGAGGGATAGCAACCTCTCCACAATGCTCACAATAAACAACTGGTATTGGAGCACCCCAGTATCTTTGTCTAGAAACTAGCCAATCTCTTAGACGGAAATTAATTTTCAAGCTACCCTTTGCAGTTGTCTCTAACTTTTTAACTATTCCAAGCAGAGCATCTTTAGTAGATAAGCCATTAAATTCTGCGCTGTCAACAAGAACGCCATAGTCACAGAAGGGTAAATCATCATTAGCACCATCGACACTCTTTATAACTCTTCTTATTGGTAGGCTATATTTTGTTGCAAAGGCATAGTCTCTCTCATCGTGAGCTGGAACAGCCATAACACAGCCAGTACCATAGCTTGCAAGTACATAATCTGCAATCCATATTGGAACTTTTTCATTTGTAATAGGGTGAATAGCATAGCTTCCTGTGAATACGCCTGTCTTCTCTTTTACAGTAGAAAGTCTCTCAATATCAGTTTGCTTATTGGTTTCCTTAATATATTCCTCAACTGCTGTCTTGTTTTCAGGGGTGGTAATTTGACTTACTATTGGATTTTCTGGAGCTAATACAACATAGGTTACACCGTATAGAGTATCAGCTCTTGTAGTGAACACCTTGAAGCTAATGTCTTCACCAGCTACCTGAAACTCTATCTCAGCACCCTCTGAACGACCAATCCAATTAGTTTGAATTTTTTTGGTTTTTTCCGGCCAATCTATTGTATCAAGCTTGTCCAAAAGCTCCTGGGCATATTGTGTGATTTTGAAGAACCATTGTGTTAGGTCACGCTTTGTTACCTCTGTATCGCATCTTTCACATGTGCCATCAACTACCTGCTCATTTGCTAAAACAGTATTACATTTTGGACACCAGTTAACTGGGGCTTTTTTTCTATAGGCAAGACCAGCTTTATATAATTCTAGGAACAACCACTGTGTCCATTTATAATAATCTGGCATACAAGTTTTTATTTCATAATCCCAATCAAAGGTGGCTCCCATCTCCTTAAGCTGACCTTCCATTGTCTCAATATTTTTCAGTGTTGAGTCCTGTGGGTGGATACCTGTTTTTATTGCGTAATTTTCTGCAGGCAAACCGAAAGCATCAAAGCCCATTGGGTGAAACACCTCAAACCCCTGCATTCTCTTCATCCTAGCCCATGAATCTGTCAAACCATAGTTATACCAATGTCCAACGTGTAAGTTGGCGCCAGAGGGGTATGAAAACATTTCAAGGCAGTAGAGTTTTTTGTCAATATTATTAGGATTAAATTTATAAATCCCTGTATCTGCCCATTTTTTTTGCCACTTTTTATCTATAATTGCTGAGTATGGCATTTAATCAACTCCTTATAAAATAATTATATCCATTATTTATAAAACTATAAAAACCCACCTCTTAAATAAAAAGAGACGGGTTAATCCGCGGTACCACTCTTGTTAGCTTTTATAGCAATAGCTCACTCTTGAACCCTTTAACGTAGGGTAAGCCGGCTGGTTTTATCAGCAGCTCCACGGCGAGTTCAAAGTTTTAGCCTGCTGCAATTTCACCAGGGATGCAGCTCTCTCTTTAGACAAATAAACAATAACTTCCTATTCTTTAATTGTCCACTAGGCTCAATTTCCATTTACTATTCCGCTTCATAACTTTCAATTTATTATTATAGATTATTATCAATACATCCATAGTAGATTATCATATATTTAAAAATTTTTCAACACTCTAGCCGCAGAAACAGCAAAACCAACTCAACTGCTCAAATGAAAGAATCATCTATAGATGATATTGAAAATATAATACTCTGAAGGAATGGGTACACTACTTGTTTTTGTAATAAAAAACTGCAAGCTGTGTACGGTCACGGAGCTGTAGTTTTTCTAATAAAGTACTTATGTAGTTTCGGACAGTACCCTCACTAAGATACATTTCTTCAGATATTTCTTTATTACTGAGACCATTAGCGATACAAACCAGTAGTTCTATCTCTTTTTGAGTAAGTTCATAATTGGCAAAAGCAGATGATGTATCTTTTTTAATAAGACTTGGTAGCTTTACCACTATTTCATCACCAAAAACGCTTTGACCCATTTGAATTGCTTTTAAAGCAGGAATAATACACTCAAAATTCTGCTTCAAAATATAGCCCTTTGCACCGATTCGGAGAGAATTAATTATATAGGCATCATCTGAGAAGGTGGTTAAAAATAATATACGTGCGTCTGGATTGTTCCTTAAAATGAAGTCTCCTGCCTCTAATCCAGTCATTGTATCCATTCTAATATCCATAAGCAAAATATCAGGCTGTAGTCGCTCAAACAATTCAATTGCCTGTTTACCGTTATATCCAGTACCAACTACAGAGATATCGGGATCTGCCTCTAATATAGTTTTAAGTGAAGCACATACTAGTTTATCATCATCAATTACTAAAACTTTCATCAAGAACCTCCAAAGATAATACTTATTTGACTTTCGGTATTGAGATAAATATTTTAAAGCCATTCTCTATATTAATACGCATAATACCATTGAAAGTTTGAACTCTATCTGCAATATTGGTTAACCCAATTCCATTATCTGGATTGTAGCTACTAACAGATCCATCATCGTGGATAATTAGCTGATAAAGAGCTGGGTGCTCATAAAGAGCAACATTAACCTGGGTTGCACAGGAGTGTTTAATGATATTTGATAAGGCTTCCCTAACAATTGCTATTAAGCAATACTTTAATTTAATGTCTACATTATCACTTAAATCGTAATCTAGATGAATAGTACAAAAGGTAAAAGCAGTGACTAGCCCATTAATCTGAGAGTATAAATCAATAGCATCATCATGTAAATTGTGTACACTATTTCTGATGGTATCCATTGCCTGAGACATAGTATCCTTAACATAGGAGAGGCTTTCCTTGAGTTGTTCATCTTTGGTAGTAGCCATAATGGCACCTATTTGTAAAAGGTCTCTTGAAAGGAGATGCCCCACGTTATCATGAATCTCCATTGCAATCCTGTTTCGTTCCTTTAATGTTGCGATATTTATCTCGTAATCTTGTTTTTCCATAAGTTCAGTGTTTTTCTTATTTAATAAAATAGAAAGTTCCTTGGAATTATCCATAAATTTAGTGAATTCTGATCGGATTTTGTTTACGCTCGAAGAGCGGAATTTTATGAGATATGAAAGCAGTAGAAGCACTATAGTCATTACAAAAAGAGTACGAGGGTATTGATCATAATGGGAAATAACAGGTATTAAGACAAGCAGAGAAAAAAACTGATCCCTAGTGGAAAATGTGTCATAGCATATCAAAGGGAGGAATACCGAGAACTGGGGTTGCCATTGACATATAAGAATATACCCAACTAAAAAACTCAATCTAAGTAGTCTTTTGTCAAAATAACTGTTAAGAGAGCTCATAGTTAAAGAGAGCAATATGGGTGTCACACTTATGCCAAAGCTAGCATCAGCAGCATATAGAGTGCAACAGACTATGAAAATAATGAGCTTATCAATTAAGTCAATCATATTGATCTCCACACCAACTGTTGGCTAAAATAGTAATGTATCCATTACCACTATTGTACCAAGCATTTCTAAATTACTCAATGGAGATACTTAAGCTTTATTAACTGGAGAAAAACATGACAAACTTATACTTTGATCCAACACATTGCTATGCTATTAGTTTACTTGTAAATCTGTTTAATTACTTCTTCTACATCTATATTTTCTATAGTTATATCATTCACAGGAAGCTTTTCGAAGATTTTATTTATTTCATCACGAATTTCAGAATTAGATAAATCTACTTCAATTTTTGCTGAGTAGGAATCCGTTTTTTGCACTTTGAATTCCTTCAAATCCTCATATTTTATTGGAGTTGAAAGCTTAACTTCGATAATTTTCTTGTCTTTAAAATATAATCTTAGATTATCGATAGTATCATCATAAACAACTGAACCATTATTTATTATCGTTACATTGTGACAAAGATTCTCAATATCAGAAATATCATGTGTAGTTAAAATAAAGGTGACATTCTTTTCTTGGTTAACTTTTTTAATAAACTCTCGTATTGATTCTCTTGCCAATACATCCATACCTATAGTCGGTTCATCTAAAAAGACTAATTGTGGATTATGTAACATAGAACTAACAAGCTCGCATTTCATCCTTTCACCCAAAGAAAGCTGTCTTACAGGTCTTTTAATCACCTCATCTATAGATAAAAGCTCTATAAAGTAATCCAAATTTTCTTTGTAGGTACTATCAGCTATTTTGTATACTTGCTTATTAAGAACGTATGCATCTATAGCTGGTAAATCCCATATTAGTTGGGATTTCTGCCCAAGAACTACCCCGATATTTCTAACAAATTTCTCTCTTTGAGTCCAGGGAGTAAACCCCATTACATTTACAGTTCCTTCGGTAGGATATAAAATACCTGAGAGAATCTTAATCGTGGTTGATTTGCCAGCACCATTAGGACCGATAAGACCTCTGATTTCAC
Organism: Bacillota bacterium; assembly: GCA_023441625.1. Taxonomy (GTDB): domain Bacteria; phylum Bacillota; class Clostridia; order Acetivibrionales; family DSM-1351; genus Ruminiclostridium. The sequence continues at coordinate 94,231 of JAEZOA010000015.1, read as the reverse complement.
CCTTTCCTACACTGAAATTTATATCATTTACTGCTGATACCATTTTAAATTCTCTTTTAAATATTGACTTTAGAGAATATATAAATCCATCCTTATTTTTCTCAGATACCTTAAATATCTTTGATAATCCTTTTACATTTATTATATTTTCCATTTTAGCCCCCCGCACTGACATATTTTTTAAGATAAAAATTCCATAGTTTTATTGTTGCAAAGAACAGTAAAAGACTCACTGGTATGCTAATCAAGTCTGTTATATCAAGCCTTTTAAGAAATGCCTGTGTTGGCAGATATATAAATATGGAGAATGGGATAACATATGTAAAGACAAGTCCAAAACCTTTTGAAAATATTTGAAGAGGGTACTCTGAAAAACGCAGCAGCTTGTCCATAATTTCACTGATACGCCCCATATATATAATCATAACTGTTACAATACAATATAAAACTAAAAAAGCCATATATAGAAATAACCCAGATATCATAAATACAAAGAAAAGCAACACATCTTGAACACCAACGGTAATATTTAGTCTTAAAATACCAATAATCATAACAATAATTCCTGCCGCCATACTGGAGAGACTTGTATAATTGGGACCACTAACTAGTATGTATCCTATAGGAGGGAAAGGCTTTAGAAGAATTCTGTCAAATTCACCTTTTCTTATACTGGTATCAATATTATTTCTGACATCACCAAAAATAAGATCTTTGAGTCCGTTCCACAAAAGTAAAACTCCCTGAAATAAAATTATCTGGTTCAAGGTCCATCCAGGATACCCGTTTGTCTTAATGTATATAACAAATAAAGTTATCACACCTATACTTGAATAAAGGACAGATACAAATAAACCATTGATAAAATCAAATCTATACTGCATGTTTCTTGAAATTTTAATTTTACAGTTCAAAAAAAATAATTTAAATAAATCTATAAATGTTTCCATATTAACCCCCTACTGCACAGAAACGCTTTACTGCCTTACTCCATAAAACTTTACAAAGAACATATAATAGTACAGTCCAGATAAGCATTATTAAAATAATTTGCATAAAGCCTTCGAGACTATTAGTATTAGACTTGTTCAAGAAAACTTGAATAGGTACATAAAAGATATATTGGAAGGGCAAATAGCTTGCTATATTCTGTATAAAATCTGGGAAAAAGTCGATGGGGAAGAAAACGCCTGCCAATAACCCCACAACCGCCGATTTCAAGCTTTGCAAAGAAAAGTTACTTTTTATAACAAAGGCAGATATACCTATTAGAAAATTCAAAAGGAAGTTAATTGAAAATGCAAAAATAATAACTGTTAAAAATCTCAATAGGGAAAAAATTGATAAAAAGTCTGGGTGGTAAATCAAACTATATAAAATAAGACTTGGAATAAATTCAAATAATAATCCATTTGTTCTTAAAGCAAGGGCTTCAGCTAATTCTACCTTCATTATTGAAACAGGTTTCAATAATAAAACAGCGATATCTCCAGATAATATTCCTGTTGAAATGTTACGATCTGTAAAGTTATAGGTCAGATACCAAATAAATGATGTCCCAGCAAAATACCAAATCATCTGTGAAAGACTATAGCCTAATATATTTTGTGTATTATTATAGTTATAGATGCTTGTAAAAAGAGAAATGTTAATTAAAAGCACCATAGGGTCTATAAGCAGAGATATAGCAAAGCCCCATCTCCATTGAATCATTATTTTAAAACTTTTTTTATAATAGCTCAAAAATGTACTCATAAATTATAGTTCCTCTAAAATTACTTAAATAAGTTTATTTGAATAATTTTTACATAAAAAGCACATGTTGTCAACAAATTCTATTGTTCTACATATAATTTGCCACTGTAGTGGTTCAATATCATCATCAGTGCTTCGAATTAATAATTTATAAATCATATTCATAATATTTTACATTAAGTAAAGTTTCTAAAGTTGTCTTTTTAGCTTGGCTTTTTTTAAGATATATACACAATTATTGAGCATTCTAGGTGAAAAATCTCACATAGAATTTTAAGGCTATATTTTAACACTATACTAAACATAGCCTTAAAATTATATTCTATGATTAATCTCTTGCATTGCAAATTCAATCAATTTATCAGCATAGTCTGCCATAAACAACGGAATATTCAAAACATCAGCATCTAACTTGAGATTATTAAGTGAAAAGCGTACACGGAGTTTAATTTTATCTTCAAACTTTTCCTTGAACTTTTTAAGGCTCTTGCTTTCAAGGTTACCTTCTGATTTAACCTCAACAGGGATAATGTCATTCTCACGCTGAATGAGAAAGTCCACTTCATATCGAGGATTATCCACAGACCAATAGCGTGGTGTTGTCTCAAACTGATTCTTAAGAGCTTGTAGTACATAGTTTTCACTAAGTGACCCTTTAAACTCTGTAAACAGACGGTTACCTTCTGCGAAGGCTGATGGTGCAAGTAGTGATAAACGGCGAAGTAAGCCAACATCAACTAAGTACAGTTTAAACGCTGATAAGTCATCATAGGCTGAAATTGGTAAACCTGGTGCTGTGCTGCGATAGATTTTACTAACCAAATCTGCATCAACGAGCCATTGGAGTGCATCCTCATATTCTCTTGCTCGAGCACCGTCTTTAACTACCTTATAAATAAATTTTTTGTTTTCTCTTGCTAGCTGTGACGGAATTGACTTCCACACCATCGATATTTTAGGAAAGTTTTTTGGGTCAGGATGCTTGGCGAAATCACGCTCGTATGCACCGATAATGTTAGAGAGAACAATTTGCATTTGTTCTACATCACGCTCTTGTGTCCACATTTTGACCGACTCTGGCATTCCACCTGTAACATAATACATTTTTAGTTTTTCGTATAATGGATTAAAAAACGCATCGGGAATAGTCTCTATTGCACTTACAGAATTTAGATAATTCACAAGATTGTCATCACAATTTGCCATTAAAAATTCAGAAAATGTCATGGGGCTAATCTGCATAAAATCTACCATACCGACTGGAAAGGAGGATGGCCTTGCAAGTACAAATCCAGCAATGAGCCTGCACAGGCAACATGATATTCATTAGCATTTTCATAGAAATATTTCAAGCTGTTGAGGACATTTTGACAGTCCTGTACCTCATCAAAAATAATTAGGGTTTCTTTTTGCCTAATCTTTTGACCACTTGCAAGCATTAAGTTTTGTAGAATACGATTAACATCCTTTGTGGTTTCAAAGAATTGTTTATATTCTTCGTGCTCGTCAAAGTTGAAATAGGTAACATTATTGTAATAACGCTTGCCAAATTCCTTTAAAATCCAGGTCTTGCCAACCTGACGCACGCCTTTTAATATTAAGGGCTTGCGGTATTTGGAATCTTTCCATTTTAATAAATCGTTTAAGATTAGTCGTTCCACACTGAACACCTCATTTATAATCACATAATTATACATGTAAATGGTGAAATAATCACATTTTAATATAAAAATATGCTATTTGATTAAATAAATCAACAAAAATAACATAAATTGCCTTCAATTACCTTTACGTTAGAAAGTATGATTATATATTGGAACACATCGCAGTTATGACGATATATAGCAAAATAGCTAAAATACTTATCCATGAAATTATTCATAATCCATATAATAATAAAATACTATTAATATAAGAATACATGCAAAAAGGATTAGGTTTATTATATGTTAATGTTAGCTAATATAGTGAAAGGTACATTCTGTTTAACAGATGAATCCTTATTTTATAAGGAGTATGTTACTTTAGTATCACAGGATTATGTTTTAACTAATGTCGTTTTCTGTGAGATCAGGAATGTTAAAGATCAATATACTTTTAAAAATTCAAAAGTAGATATAAATATCGAATTTAGTTTGGTGTTTACATATGAATATGTTAATATTAATAACCCTACAGACAAATCATACCATATCATTGTCGAGAAAGGAAAAAAAAGAATACAACTTTCCGAAGATTCATTTGGAATATCATTTCAGGAATATTCTTTGAAATTGAAATGCTTCAATCAGTTAAAAGATTTAAAATGTAATACAGATATTGATTCAAATTCGTCGAAATTAACTATATCGGTCGTTGGAACTATTAAGAATTTTCTCGTATCGGAGGATACTGTTGATATATCTAGTATCATACTTTCCGAAAAAGAAAAGCTGATTACTCAAATACAAAATATTGATAACATACCAGCTTACCTTAACGAAACTTCAACGTCCAAAGATAATTCATTAATAAATAATATAATAAAAATTGAAGCCTTACTCTTTGATGTAATGAAAGAAGGTAATCTATTATATGAAACAAAAGTTAATTTGAATGAAATATCCAGTAGAATGGAAAAAGAATTGGATTATTATAAGAACCGTGCTTCAAAATATGAAAATGAATACTATAGCATGCTTGAAGAACTAAAGAAAAAAAATATAGATATAAATAAACTAAATAAGCAACTGCAACAGAGTAATTTAAAATCATATACATTAAATCAACAAAAGGAATACCTTGAAAGCGAGCTAATCAGTATAAAAGATAATAATTCAAACCTAAAAAAAGATATAGGACAAAAAAAGGAAATTAATTTGCTTAGTAGAATAAAATCGGCAATAAGTATTATAAAGTAAATAAATACCTTTATAGAGAACGCAAATTCAAAAAAGCTTAAATGAAAATACGTTCTCTATAGGCAGACTAATTCCCAACTAAAAGCCACTCTAAAATCACATAAGTAGTGGTTTCAACACTTCTAGTACAATCAACATTCAAATTCAGGTGTACCAAGGATTAAAATATCTTGGTCAATTCCAAGTTTGTCGATAATATCTTCGAGCAGCGAGAAATTAACAATTGTAGTCCATACACTGGCAGTATTTTCTGCATTGGTAAACACCTGGAATACATCCAGAATATCAACATCATATTTTAAATTTCTGAGCAAAATATAGGATTGTAATGATGGATCCTCCAATTCGCAGTGTTTTAGTATATTGTCAAATAGTGTTAATGGTATGGTTACAGTATAATCAAATGCAGTATAGTCATTTACCCCATTGTACTTTATAATCAGTGATTCATATGGAACAACTATATTCTGACGCTGAAGTACAGGTATACCATTTGTATCAATGACAGAGGATTCTACAAAAGCTTTTGTTGTAGAAGCACTGTAATGCAATCTTGAAGAAAGATTTTTAGGTAATGTGATTACATCAAAAGCACCATTTTCGTATTCAACAATTAGTACCAATTGAAAGCGCACACTGACTCTTGATTTCTGTGTACATATTATAGTATTCTGAGGATAATCACTAGCAATTACTCGTTTACAAAGCTTTACACATTTCACAGGAGAACCCTGAACTGGTTGTGCAGTAGGTGTTGAACCATCATTAATGATAAAAAGCTTTAAGGGTAATTTTTCTCCGGTTGGGTTATTGATATCATCGTATTTTTCTTGGAAAACTTCTTGAGTCCCTGATAATATTGCTTTCGCTAATACTCTCTTTGCAAAAATATCCAATTTCTGCTCAGCTTGTAAGGTTTCTATGGTATCATTCATAACTCATTACTCCTTTTTTTAAGGTGTTTTATTACATAATATGTAATGTTTTAAATTTTGCTACATTATGATACCTGCTTTATTCTTTAAATTTTAATTTTTGGATCAAGCCCAATCCTTGTTTCTTCTGGCTTTTATTACTGTTCTCTTCAAGTAAAAGCTGTATTTGTCTGAGGACATTGTTTATATTGTCAAGCTTGTCACTTATCGTGGCATTTAAGATATCTAGCATTCTACATAGTTCCTTTAACATTTCTACCATTTCAGTATTTTGAGATTGACTTATAACTTCGTCTACAATTTTTTTGTAATCTTCGACAGTGTTTTCACCTACACAATTATTACTCTTTGTAGACGTTTCAGACAAATCATCATCTCTTTTCAAGGTTCTCCATCCACTTTTGAATTGTGAGTTGCTGTTAATTATCTCCATAAAAGTACCTATCCTTGATTTTCTATTTATAATATATGACTCATTTTAAAAAAAGTTAACAACCTGGGCAAAAAAATATTACATTTGTCATATTAAGTGCTGATTTTAGACACTTATTAAATTTCAGTGTTTTTAGTAAAATATAATTACGATAGGTAAAGGAATAATATTGTAAGTAAAGAATGATTAATGAAAGAAAGCTTAACAGTTGATTTTAAAAGACATTGTATTTGTTTTAAAGATAATTCTAAAAAGTATGGAGGTCAAGGACATGATTGTTAGTGTTAAGAACTTAGTTAAAAGGTATGGGGAATTAGTAGCAACAGATCATCTATCGTTTGAAGTTAAAAAGGGAGAAATATTTGGACTGCTAGGGCCAAATGGCTCAGGAAAGACAACAGCCATAAACTGTATACTTTCTCTGCTCAATTACGATAAGGGTGAAATTAAGCTTTTTGATAAACCAATGGCTCCAGATGCCTATGACATAAAGCGTGATATCGGTGTAATTATGCAGGATGTTGCAGTATTTGAGGAACTTACCGTTTATGAAAACATAGATTACTTCTGTGGGCTTTATATTGCAGACAAAGCAACTCGCAGAAAATTAGTAGAGGAGGCTATAGAATTTGTCGGGCTAAATGATTTTAGGAAATTCTACCCCAAAAAGCTCAGCGGAGGCTTGCTACGTCGTTTGAATATTGCATGTGGAGTGGCTCATAAGCCTAAACTAATTATACTAGATGAGCCAACAGTAGCAGTTGACCCTCAAAGCAGAAACAATATTCTCGATGGCATAAAAAAGCTTAATGATGAAGGTGCAACTATAATCTATACATCTCACTATATGGAAGAGGTAGAACAGCTTTGCAGCCGTATAGTTATCATGGATAAAGGAAAAGTCATTGCAACAGGTACAAAAGAAGAACTAAAGGCAATGATAAAGCTAGGTGAAAAAATAACAGTGGAAATATTTAATATGCTCGATAGTAACCTTGAAAAAATAAAGAAGCTTCCTAACGTTAACAGTGTTGAGTATATGGAAAAAAATCTTGTAATCAAATACAGCAAGGGTAAGCACAATCTCAATACATTATTGGACTTTTTCAGGGATAATGACATTGCATATGGCAGAATATTCTCAGAACTGCCCACACTCAATGATGTTTTCTTGGAAATAACCGGCAAAGAGCTTAGAGATTAGGAGGTAGACATATGTTTTGGCATATATTTAAAAACAGATTCAAATGTATTATTCACGATAAAGGGCTAATGTTTTGGACAATGATATTCCCCACATTAATTATGGGTACTTTTTTCGGCATGGCCTTTACAAACATCGCTGAAGCTTATGAGTTTGAGACTGTTAATATTGCAGTAGTAAATAATGAGGTATATCAAAAAGATGAAAGCTTTAAGAAATTTTTAAATGATGCAACTCAGGGAGATAAAAAATTATTTAATGTAACAGTAGCTACAAAAGCTGAAGCAGAAGAGCTTCTTGATAATGATAAAGTAGATGGATATATAATTGATGATGCCCAGATTAAGATGGTTGTGAAAAAGTCAGATTTGAACCAATCAATTATAAAAATAGCAATAGATCAGTATAGTCAAACTTTGAGTACTATTAATACTCTTGTGGCAAGTGATCCAACGGCTATACACAGTCTTGTAGAAAAAGTTACTGATAGAATAGAATATACAAAAAATGTTCAGTTGGGTACTAAAGAAAAACCGGATTCAACGGTAAACTATTTTTATACTCTTATAGCGATGGCGTGTTTATATGGTTCGTTCTTCGGATTGAAAGAGATTACTGATACTCAAGCAAATCTCTCAAAACGTGCTGCAAGGTTAAACGTAGCTCCAGTACATAAACTTAAGGCACTGATAGCTGGGCTTCTTGCAGGGTATATCGTGCTGGTAATTGAAATCCTGGTATTAATATGCTATTTAACTTTTGTATGGAAAGTTGATTTTGGAAACCAAATAGGTTATATTCTATTGACCTGTTTAGTAGGTAGTGCAACTGGCCTATCCTTTGGTGCTTTCGTATCAGCAATTATAAAAAAAGGAGAGGGCATCAAGACGGGTATTTTAGTAGGAGCTACAATGGCAGCCTGCTTCTGTGCGGGAATGATGGGTGTTGACGATGAAAATAATGTAAAATTTATTATCCAAGAAAATATACCCCTTCTCTCATATATTAATCCGGTATCATTAATTACAGATGCCTTATATGCACTATATTATTACGATACACATACCAGATTTTTAATAGATATTAGTCTGCTTTGTGGATTTACAGTACTGTTTTGTATATTAACTTACGTGATAATAAGGAGGCAGAAGTATGCAAGTATTTAAAACCTATTTCAAAGTAATAAAAGGGCATTCTATGCAACTTTCAATATATATTTTTATTTTTCTTGCCCTTGCAATAGCTTCCTCCCAAATGTCATCTTCAACAACTGCTGTTGGAGCTTTTACACAAGCTAAAACACGTGTAGCCTTTATAAATGAAGATGACAACTCTAAACTTGTTGAGGGGTTTAAAGAGTACTTAGGAAATTATTCCGAGTATATATCAATTGAGAATAATACTGAGAAGCTGCAGGATGCATTATTCTTTAAGAACGTGGAGTATATTGTAAGGGTACCAGAAGGTTTTACGAAGGATATCATGTCAGGTAAAAGTGTAGAAATAAGGAAAACGGTAATAACCGGTACTACACGCAGCGTTTATACTGATTTGCTTATAAACCAATATCTTAACACAGCCAAGGTATATATAAGTACAAATAAAGATATAACACAGTCTGAATTAGTTAAACTGGTTGCTAATGATTTAAAAAATGAGACTAAGGTTGAAATAAGAGAAACTGAGGCAAAGAGTACAGGAGTTGAGAGCTTTTTTAACTTTTTGGAATATGCACTAATCAGTGCTATTGTATTAGGTGTAACTTCAATTATGATGGTATTTAATAATAAAAACCTGAGAAGAAGAAACCTTTGTGCTCCAATTAAAAATACCTCTATCAATTTTCAAATAATACTTGGTAATATTATTTTTTCGATAGGTGTTTGGGCGTTAATGATTATTTGTGGTTTTGCAATAATTAAAGGCGAGATGCTTACAATGAGTGGTTTGTTTTATTGTATAAATTCATTTGTATTTACAATGGCTGTACTATGTATAAGTTTCGTAGCAGGTTTATTTGTAAAAACTAGTAATGCACAGTCAGGTGTTACAAATGCCTTAGCACTCGGAATGGCATTTATTAGTGGTGCTTTCGTACCCCAATGGGTTTTGAGTAAAAGCGTACTTGCTATAGCTAAATTTACTCCAGCTTATTGGTATATCAAAGCTAATACAGATATTTCAAAAATGACAAATTTCAGTATGGAAAATTTAACACCAATATTCCAGTATATGCTTATACAGCTAGGCTTTGCAGTAGCGATTCTCTCAGTAGCACTTGTAATTAGTAAGAGAAAGCAAATGAGTGAGAACTAGTAGGAAAGCATTGTAAAAATGAACTAGCACAGTATGTAAAAGCTGTAAAATCATTACCGCCGATTTAAGGTGCAAAAAGCGCTTTGGTCGGCGGTTTTATTGTGAATAGATTAACCTAGTAAATTAAAAAATCTTCGAACAATATTCGTGTTATCCTTGACAGCATAAACAAAATATTTTATTATTGAATTAAGAGAGACGTAAACGTTTACGGCAAACGTTTACGTATATTTAAGTGAAGGGGGATGAAAGTATCGTGTCTGCAAGCATAAAGGATGTTGCGGTAAAAGCAGGAGTGTCAGTTGCAACCGTATCTCATGTTATAAATAATACACGCTTTGTATCAGATTCAACTAAAGAAAAAATTATGGCTGCAATGGAGGAACTCAAATATGTACCAAATTCCATGGCCCGTAGCCTTAGAACAAACAAAACAAAGACCGTGGCACTGCTAATACCAGATATTTCAAATTTCTTTTTCACCGAAGTAGCAGAAGCGATAGAGGGTGTTTTGAGTGAAAAAGGCTACAGTCTTTTTTTGTGTAATACTGGAGAGAGCCTAACTATAGAAAAAAAGCAGATAATTCAGATGAGTGCACAGCTTGTTAGTGGAATTATAATTGCACCTACAAGTGGTGATTTTGATTATAGGTCAATGTTTGCTGATTCAAATTATCCAATGGTTTTTATTGATAGAAAAACTGATAAGACTCAGGCTGATGTGGTTATGGTGGATGGTAAAAGTGCTACTTACAAGGCGGTGTCCGAGCTAATAAACAGGGGCCATAAACGTATAGGGTATATTGCAGGACGTGATGGTTTAAGTACGACAGTTGAAAGACTCTCAGGATATAAACAAGCTATTGAGGACAATGGGTTAGAAATAGATGAAAATCTTATTAAGAGAGGTAATTCTAAGTATGAAAGTGGCTATAGCTTAACAGAGGAACTTCTGACCAAAACCGATGCTACAGCAGTTTTTGTTTCAAATAACTTAATGTCTGTAGGCGCAATAAAATGTCTATCAAACAAAAATATACCTATTCCTGAACGTATGGCTATAGTGGGATTTGATGATTATAATTGGGCTACAATAACTAATCCGCCTCTTTCTACAATTAAGCAGCCAGTTTCTACGCTTGGAGCTATGGCAGCCGAACTTGTACTTAAAAGAATAGAGAATCCTGAGGGGGCATATACAGAATATAGTCTTCCAGCTGAATTTATAGTACGTAAGTCGTGCTAATAAGAATTGCAAAACATATACAGTTATCAAGGAGGAATACTGAGTGGCAGAACTAAATTATGTGGCAAAGATCGAGGATATATATACACCTGATGTATTGGTTGTTGGTGGTGGACCTGCTGGTATAGCTTCAGCGATTGCAGCAGCAAGAAACGGAGCAAAAACATTGCTTATTGAGCAGTGTGGCTTTGTAGGCGGAATGGCAACGGCTGCACTAGTAGGCCCGTTTATGACCTGCTATGACGGAAAAGGAGAGAAACAAATAATCAGAGGTATTTACGATGAGCTAGTGAAAAGGCTTGAAGCAGCTGGAGGTGCAATACATCCTTCCAAGGTTGAATGGGCGACCTCATATGCATCGTTTATTAGAAAAGGACACTCTCATGTGACTCCCTTTGACTCTGAAATTCTTAAAATAGTAGCTGAAGATATGCTACAAGAAAGTGGAGTAGAGCTTCTTTATTACACACAATTTATAGACTGTATAACTGAGGGCAAATATATAAAAAGCATCATCGCTGCACGTAAGGAAGGGCTATGCGCCATAAATGCAAAAATAGTGCTCGATTGTTCAGGTGATGCTGATGTTGCAGAAAAAGCTGGAGTTCCTACAATAAAGGGAAGAAAAAAAGATAATACTATGCAACCGACTACAATGTTCTTCCGCGTATGCAATGTAGATTCAGATAGAGTGTATAAAAATGTTGAAGAAAATAAGGAGCTCATGGGTAGACCTTTCTTTGGTGTTTTTAGTTGGCTTATAGAAGAAGGCCGCAAGACTGGAGAATGGGATATAAAACGTGACGAAATGGGCACCTATGAAACAAACCAAAAAGGTGAGTGGAAGCTTAACACAACCCGTGTTACTGGTGTAGACGGCACAAAGAGTATAGATCTTACTCGCGCTTCAATTGAAGGTCGTAAGCAGACAAGAAAGGTTTTTAAATTTCTTCGAGACCATGTGCCGGGCTTTGAGAATGCAAAGATGATGGAGACCGGATCAGTAATTGGTGTCAGAGAAACAAGACATATTGAAGGTAAATATATAATTCAGATGGAGGATGTCATTAATTCAAAAACCTTTGAAGATGATATTCTATTATGTTCAAATGCAATAGATATACATTCTGATGATGGGTCTGGAGGAGAGTATGTTGTGGTAGATAAATGGTATGGCATACCCTATCGTTCCCTTGTCCCCAATAATTGCGACAATCTCCTTGTTGCAGGTAGGACAATATCAGCCACGTCAGAAGCGGTTTCAGCCTTTAGAGTAATGCCACCATGCTTTGGCATTGGACAGGCAGCGGGTACAGCGGCAGCAATATGTGTTAAGGATGGTGTTAAGCCAGAAGATGTATCAATTAATAAACTGCAAAAAACCTTAATTAGTCAGGACGTTTTTTTAGATAAAATCTAATTTGTTTAAACAATAAATAAAAAAAGGAGTAATATTATGCCAGAAATAAAATATTCGAAGAACTTATATGCTCTAAAGCATTATGATGTAATTGTTGCTGGTGGTGGACCGGCTGGCATATGTGCAGCAGTTGCAGCTGCTCGTGAGGGCGTATCTGTTGCGTTGATTGAAAGATATGGTGTATTAGGTGGAAATCTAACAGTAGGTCTTGTTGGACCAATTCTAGGTGAGGTTGCCCCTGGAGGTATGCGTGATGAGTTAATGGGGCTTTTAGGAGTTCCAAACAACGATATACTTGGTGTGGTTGGAGTGGCTCATGATGCGGAAAAAGCAAGACAGGTGCTGACTAACTTCGCAAATGATGCAGGTGTAGAGGTTTATCTTCAATCGCCTATATCAGATGTAATAATGGAGGATAATAAGGTAACAGGACTTGTGATAACAGGTAAACAGGGCATGTATGTATTAACTGCAGAAGTGATAATTGATGCAACAGGAGATGGAGATGTAGCATTTTTCTCTGGAGCACAGTTTGAGAAGGGAAGAGAAGAAGGCGGACTAATGCAGCCCACAACACTAGAGTTTACTATAACTGGTGTGGATGAGAGGCGTGCAATTACTTGTATCGGTGAAGTGGATGATGTAAAGCTTGGAGATGAGAAATTCCTGGATTTCACTGCTCAATGTGTTAAGAAGGGTCTTCTGCCAGAGGTTATGACTTCGGTTCGTTTGCATCGCACAGTGACCCCTGGAGAAAGACGTGTTAATACAACACAGGCTAATGGAATAGATGCCACAAACGTTAATGATCTCATGAAAGCTGAGGTGATTTTAAGAAATCAGATATACCAACTGGTTGATTTCTTACGAAAGCATGTACCGGGTTATGAGAAATGCTATGTTACTTCAAGTGCAGAAACACTCGGAGTACGTGAAACACGAAGATTCATTGGTGAATATATTCTACAGGATGGGGATTTAACAGCAGGAAGGAAGTTTAGTGATGCTATTGTTCATAATGCTAATTTTATTGTAGATATACACAATCCTGAAGGTGGCGGACAGGCAGAAGGAGTACCAGAAGAGGTGCAACCTTATGATATACCTTACAGATGCTTTATACCACTAAAAATAGAAAACTTACTATTGTCAGGAAGATGTATTTCAGGAACTCATAGGGCTCATGCCTCTTACCGAGTCATGACAATATGTATGGCAATGGGACAAGGAACAGGTATTGCAGCAGCATTAGCAGTAAAAGGCAATATTACTCCAAGAGAATTGTCTCCTGAATTAGTTCGTGAGAGACTTGTTGAACTTGGAGTAAAGATGGATGCTTAAAAAGCAATTATTAATTAGATAACAGAAGTAGAAAGGGGATTATATTATGAAAGCTTTTTTTATTGAAAAACCCAATATGGGTACAGTACGAGATGCCGAAATACCTGTTCCAGCTGATGATGAGATACTGCTTGAAGTTAAGGCAGCAGGTGTCTGTGGTACTGATGTCCATATATACAAGGGTGAATATTTTGGGAGTTACCCAAGAATTCCAGGACATGAATTCTCTGGTGTTGTAGCAGGCATTGGGAAAAATGTTTCGAAGTTTAAGGTTGGGCAGCATGTTGCAGCAGACCCAAACATATTCTGTGAGGCATGTGATGCCTGTAAAGAAAACCGTCAGAATTTTTGTGTAGACATGCAGAATGTTGGTGTTAAAAAACATGGTGCTTTTGCCCAGTATTTGACTGTACCAGAGCGTTGTGTATTTGATATATCTGGACTATCCTTCACTGAGGCCTCAATGGTGGAACCTCTATCCTGTGTAGTTTATGGACAGGAAAAGGCAGTTATACCATTAGGTGCTTCTGTGCTTATATTTGGAGCTGGACCAATAGGACTTATGCATTCTCAGCTGGCTGCTATGAATGGTGCGGCAAGTGTCACTGTTGTTGATCTCTTTGAGGATAAGCTTGCTTTAGCAAAAAAACTCGGAGCAGATCACACCTACACATCAGCAGAATTTGAAAAGCTTGGATTGGTTAATTCCTTTGAAGTTGTTATTGATTGCACTGGTGTACCAAGAGTTATAGAGGGTGAAATAAAATATGTAAAGGACTCGGGTACATTACTCCTCTTTGGTGTATGTCCTGACAATAGTGCAATAAAAATAAATCCTTATGAAATTTTTAAACGTGAACTAAAAATTTGTTCAAGCTTTGCACTTAAAAAGACATTTGGAAAAGCAGTTTCGCTCGCTAAAAGTGGTAAGATTAATTTAATAGACCTTGTAGATAAGAAGCTCTTGTTGGATGATGCACCAAAACTTTTTGAGGATATAGTGTCTGGTAATTCAGGTCTTAAAACAATTTTTTACCCTAATGGGATTGAATAATATTAATTTAATGGAGGAGCTTATATGATACGTGCAACAATGACAAAACCTGGTGAAATCATATTTGAGGATATACAGGTCCCAGTGGTAGGAGATAATCAGATATTAATTAAAATGGCAAGAATAGGTGTGTGTGGTTCTGATATGCATGTTTATCACGGGAAACATCCATATACCTCATATCCGGTTGTTCAAGGACATGAAGTTACTGCTATTGTAGAAAAGTGTGGCAATGGAGTTGTAGATTTTGCTCCGGGTGATAAAGTAACTGTTCAGCCCCAAGTTTTCTGTGGTAAGTGTGCAATGTGTAGAGAAGGAGATTATCATATTTGTGAGAGCCTTAAGGTAATGGGATTTCAAACAGAGGGAATGGCACAGGAATATTTCCTAGTAGACCAATCAAAGGTTATACGCATACCTGATGAGCTGGATCTTGACTCTGGTGCACTTATAGAGCCTGTTGCTGTTGGTGTTCATGCGGTTAGGCGATTAGGAAATGTCAAGGGCAAAAAGGTATTGGTATTTGGTGCAGGTCCAATTGGAAATCTCACAGCTCAGGCTGCAAAAGCAATGGGTGCAGCAAGCGTTATGATAACTGATTTAAGTGATTATAGAATTCAAAAGGCTAAAGAGTGTGGAATAGACTTCTGTGTTAATACAGCTAAGGAAGATCTAAAGGAAGCAGTTTTAAAGAATTTTGGTGAAGATGGTGCCGATGCAATATTTGAATGTATTGGTATTCAACCTACAATGGATCAGGCTGTATCCATAGCTAGAAAAGGTACTACTATAATGGTGGTGGGCGTATTTGGTGATATACCAAGGGTTGATCTTGGGCTTGTACAAGACAGAGAGCTTACTTTGCGTGGTACTCTTATGTATAAAAGAGAAGATTTTGACGATGCAATAAGTTTTATGGCTAATAAGAAAATTGTAGTAACACCACTTATATCACGCCATTTTGCATTTAAAGATTATCTTGAGGCATATAAGTTTATTGAAGAATCTAAGGATTTAGCTATGAAGATTTTAATCGATATATTCTAAAAAATAATAATTATTGAAAGTTAGGTGAATTATGATTGATGTTGTGGCTCTTGGCGAGCTTCTCATAGATTTTACACAGGTTCGTTCCAACGATGATTTAGTTAAACGCTTTGAACAGAATCCAGGTGGGGCTCCAGCTAATGTGCTGGCTGTGCTATCTAAGTTTGGAGTTAAATGTGCCTTTATTGGAAAGGTAGGAAAGGATGTATTTGGGGAGTTTTTAAGAAAACAGCTTTTAGATCTTTCAATTGATTGCAGAAATCTTGTTTCAGATCCGAATAATAATACGACCTTGGCATTTGTTACCTTAGATGATAAGGGCGACAGAAGCTTTAGCTTTTATAGAAATCATGGTGCTGATACATGTCTTTCAGAAGAAGAAGTTGATTTAGAACTCATTAAGAATTGTAAGGTTTTTCATTTTGGAACATTATCAATGACTCATGAGCCATCACTTTCGGCAACAATAAAAGCTGTTGAGTATGCTAAAGCCTGTGGGAAGATAATATCTTTCGACCCAAATTACAGAGCACTTTTATGGGATAGTGAGGATAGTGCAGTAATAGCAATGAAATGTGGATTAAAGTATGCTAATATTGCTAAGCTTTCTCTTGAGGAAGCACAAATGGTTACAGGTAAAACATGGCCTGAAGATTGTTTAAAAGAACTCCTTAAATATGATCTTAGCTTTGTAGCCATAACACTGGGACCTGAAGGCTGTGTTTATGCTACAGAGAAGTACATGGGTGCTTTTCCAGAGTATCCAGCAAATGTTGTGGATACAACAGGTGCAGGGGATAATTTTTGGGGAACCCTTATATTTGGATTTTTAAATAATGGGGTAAGTTTCGATAAGCTATCAGAAGAAAAGCTTTCTGAGATTGTGCTAATGGCTAACATTGCTGCTGCAATGAGTACTGAGAAAAAAGGTGCAATACCTTCAATCCCAGACTTTGCCAGAGTTAGGGCGGCTTTTGATGAAATCAGTGGCAAGTAGGCAATAAATTGTTACTTATTGATACTTAGATAAGTTTCCAGCCCGAGCAGAGTTATTAAAAACGCCAATTAAGCTTTGATAATCTTAATTGGCGTTTTATTATTTTTTGCTGATTTTTCTTTTTCTATCGACTAAAATAGCAGTGAGGATTTGCTCGGACACCATATCCTTTGACATAAGCTGCAACGGAGTTTCTTTATCCTCTGTAATAATAGTTACGATATTTGTATCTGTACCAAAGCCGGCACCTGGATCTTTAAGATTGTTAGCAATTATCATATCGATATTTTTGCTTATAAGCTTAATTTTAGAATTTTGAACCAGATTCTCAGTTTCCATAGAAAACCCGCATATATACTGTTTATCTCCTCGTAGTTCTCCTATTTTCTTAAGAATATCTGTTGTTTTATTCAATTGTATACTCATATTAGAAGCAGATTTTTTTATTTTTTCACTGCTTATTTCCACAGGACTATAATCGGCTACAGCCGCAGCTTTTATAACAATATCCTGTTCGTTGAGTATTTCAATGACAGCACCATACATATCCTGAGCACTTAAAACATTTACCATCTTTACAAACGGAGGTGGCTCCAAGCTAGTTTTGCCTGACACTAATGTAACGTCTGCACCTCTAAGCATAGCTATCTTAGCTAGAGAATACCCCATTTTTCCTGTGGAATGATTTGTAATGTAGCGGACAGGGTCTAATGCCTCTTGTGTAGGTCCTGCAGTTATTAGGAGCTTTAATCCAAGCATATCCTTATCAAATGCTATTTCTGACAGTGCATAATCTATTAATACATTTTCATTTGGCATTTTTCCGGTACCAATATCACCACAGGCAAGCATACCAGTTTCAGGAGGAATAACAGTAAATCCGAAATCCTTCAGCTTTTGAATATTTTTCTGCACAATCACATTCTGATACATATTTGTATTCATTGCGGGGGCGATAATTTTTTTGCAGGTACAGGCTAATGCAGTAGTAGTCAGCATATCGTCAGCTAACCCATTCGCCAGCTTGGCAATTATATTTGCAGATGCTGGTGCAATGAGCATTACATCAGCTTTTTTGGCCAGAGCTACATGCTCAACATTATACTGAAAGTTTCTATCAAAGGTGTCTACAAGACACTTGTTATTTGTCAGGGTTTCAAAAGTAATTGGGTTTATAAAGTTAATTGAATTTTCAGTCATTATCACATGTACGTCGCAGTGCTGTTTTTTTAAAAGACTAGAAACATTTGCCATCTTGTATGCAGCAATGCTTCCTGAAATACCTAAAATAACAGTTTTATTCTTTAACATTTTTAATCGTTCCTTTTTAACTTATTTACTCAACTTTCCATTGATAAGTATGAATACCTACAATTTTCAACTGGGAAAGTTGAATTGTTTATCAAAATTATGGAATCAGCTGAATTATAGCAAAATTTGTGAAAACAGTAAAGAAAAGCTTAAAAATTGCTTACAATCTGATTTGTGCAACTTGATTAATATTCATACCCAAACTCCCACATATCTAGAGAGGAATGAAGTCAGCAGATACCATAGTAGTGACGTAGTCGACAATGCATTAAATTTCCATATTTAGAATGGAGACCAAAAATATATATTATCATCGGAGGTTATCTCTTCTTTATCTGTTCCATCATCATAAAACTTCTCTGTCTTAGGATCATAATAGAAATAGTTCTGCGCTGTATCAGTATTTCGACTAAGGCGTATCTCGTACAGGTCTCTTTCTTCGTTAAACCTGTCCACATGAATAGTGTATAAGAATTCTGAGGGACTGCTTTTTAATGCATAGGTAATATTATCCTTGTCTGGACTGGCAATCAGAAAGCGACTTATGAACAGGTCTAGCACTTTACCATAATCATATTGGCTTTCGTATGAATTGATTTCGTGGTATTCGGAAATGCCGGGAGTTCTAAAGGATTCTACAAGCTTTTGCACCACCTGGTCATAGTATTCTTTTTCAGCCAGTGGATATTTAAAATAGAAAGTATTGATTGAACCATTGCCAACAATTTCTTTCATGTATAGGATATTATCTCCTTCATTCCAAGAAGATACAAACCAGTTGTCCTTTTGTAGCTTGTATGATAAGTTTTTATGGTCCTTAATGAAGTCATCGAAGCATGACTTGGCTGTCCAATCTAAAACATTGTTAATACCTGATACAGTTAGCTCTGCACTTCCGTCCGAGGACTCCAGAATGATACCATCTCCATTAGCAGGAAGCATCTTAGTAACAAATTTGCTAGGATACTCTATAGAAAATTCGAATCTTTCATTATAGTATTCTTTATATGAAATATCTTTAGAGGTACTATCCTTTTTTGTTTTTTCTGAAAATTCTTGGTTCTCAGTAGGGTGATTTGTTTGTGTTGATATCGAGGCTTGTTCATCAACGACTTTCAGTGTTCCTTTACTGCTTTGCTCAATAATGGTACTATTTTGTTTAGATTTACTACACCCTCCATTTCCTAAAGCTACTACTAAAAGGATAATTAAAAAACATGAACTCCTTCTCATTATTACCTCCGAATTATGCACTGGCTCAAATCTACTACCTTATGTTCCGCTTGTAAAATGCATAAAAAACATACCAATTCTAGTAGACCCAATACAATAAAAATGTTATAAGATAATACTATATGTGAATTTATGTCGTGTCAATAAATACCAAAACAATTGAATAGTGGATGCGTTTCATATAAACTAAATTCTGATAATGCTTTAATGCGTATATCAGTTTTTTCTTCGATGTTGTTAGCATATATGAATGAAAGTATATTATAACTAGGGGTAGTCAATATGAATATAATCTTAGCCATTGATATAGGGAATTCCAATGTGGTTATAGGCTGTATCACAGAGGGAGGAGTAATTTTTTCAGACAGAATAGAGACAGCTAGTACGTATTCTTGGATAGAATATGCTGCTTATATAAGGAGCGTTTTAGATAAAGGGAATATTGATATTAATGAAATCAAAGGCAGTATTATTTCCTCTGTTGTACCTGAACTTACAAATGTATTAAAGAAGGCTGTTGAAACAGTTAGTAATACAAATGCGTTAATTGTAGGGCCAGCATTAAAACATAATCTAAATATTATGGTACATAACCCTGAGCAGCTTGGAAGTGACCGTGTGGCAGATGCTGTAGCAGCAATACATTATTACAGCAAGCCAGTAATTATTTTTGATATGGGTACAGCGACAACAGTATCAGTGGTGGATGATAGCTGCAATTTTCTCGGAGGATTAATTATGCTCGGAGTTAAAAGCGCATTAGAGGCTCTTTCAGCAAAAGCTTCTCAGCTTCCGGAAGTTAAGTTTGAGGATTGCAAAAATATTATTGGGAAAAACACTTTAGAATGCATGCGAAGTGGAAGTATTTATGGACATGCAGCTATGGTTGACGGAATAATTAAAAAATTGAAAAAGCAAGTTGGAGAGCATGCGACTGTTGTTTGTACAGGAGGTTTGGCACAGTTAATTATTCAACATTGTGAGGAGGTCATTATTTATGATGAGTATCTCCTATTAAAGGGTTTATATCTTCTTTATGAAAAAAATTGAAAAGAATGGGGTGTGAGGAAAGAGTGTAAAGAAGAGAAAGTATAAAATTATTTTTTGAAATATATTTACTAGAAAAGAATGGATTAAAAAATATAGTGGACAAAAAGTGTATACAAGCATTAAATTTATGAAAGGATTTAAAAATATGCTAGAAAAAATAATAAAGGAAATGATTGAATATTTTAATAAGGATACTAGGAGAATAAATCATGCCCTCAAGGTATATGGCTTTTGTAGGACAATTTGTAGCTTGCAGCAACTAAGTGAAAAGGAGCAGCTGGTAGTAAATTTATCAGGTATACTTCATGATATAGGAATAAAGGAAGCAGAGAGAAAGTATAGTTCCACGGCGGGACCATATCAAGAAAAGGAAGGTCCAGCAATAGCAAAGCAAATTATGGAGAAAGGCCACATAGAAAAAGAAATTGTTGAACGGGTGTGTTATATTGTGGGACATCACCATAGCTATAACAAAATAGACGGTATGGACTTTCAAATTCTAGTTGAAGCAGACTTTTTAGTTAATATATATGAGGATGCAATGGACAGCGTTTCAGTGTCTAGCATCAGAAATAAATACTTTAAGACACAGGCTGGAATTGCAATATTAGCGCAAATGTATTAGTTATATTAGGCATCGCAGCATTTGTTATACTAATCGTAGCAGTACGTAAACTTGCTTTTCAAGAATTTAAAGTGGTTTACATAAGTGCGATTTAGTGCGAATGAGTATTTTTACTTTGGAAAGCTGAAGTAAAAGGAGGCTCCCTTGTCAACTTCGCCTGTCATCCACGCTTTTCCATTATGCCTCTTTAATATTCTTTGACATATGGACAGTCCAACACCTGAGCCTTCAAATTCCTTGGCGGAATGAAGTCTCTGGAATACCTGGAACAACTTAGAAGAGTATTTCATTTCAAAGCCTGCACCGTTATCACTTATACAAAAAACATAATCAGACTGATGTTCAGTGCACATAATATCTATCTTGGAAATTTCACGGGAGCTAGTGTACTTTATAGAGTTGGAAAGTATATTTGTAACTAATACCTGTAGCATAATAATATCTCCACAAATTATAGGCAAAGGCTTAATATTAAGAGAAATAATTCTAGAGGGTGGTTGAGCGAGTTTTAGCTCATCATACACCTTTCTAAACAAAATATTCATATCGATCTTCTCTAAGTTCATTTCTAATTCACACATACGTGATAAATCTAAGAGGCGGTCAATGACCCCGGTTAATTCTGTGGATTTTTTTGAAATATTAGTTATTAGATTGTTGGCATCGTCGTCTAGCTTATCAATATAATCACTGTATAGATAGTCAATCAGCTTACAAATAGATAGCAAGGGTGCTTTTAGATCGTGAGCTATAGTATAACAAAAGCTATCCAGCTCTTTGTTTGCTTCCCAGAGGGATTGAGTTTGTTGTTTGAGCTTAATATGAGTATTTATTCGGGCCAACAGTTCTGAGGGATTAAAGGGCTTGGTGACATAATCCTGAGCTCCCGAGTCAAAGCCTCTTTTTATACTTTGTTCGTCATCACTTGAAGTTAGAAAAATAATGGGTATATTTTTATAGGCCTCGTTTGATTTAATAAGCTTACATAATTCAAAACCATCTATTTCAGGCATAAAAACGTCCAGAAGGATTAAGTCTGGAGCTTGTCTATTCAGCAGTTTCAAGGCAGTCAGTCCTTTAGTAGCAACTCGTACCTTGTAGTTATTGCTTTTTAGCACATATAGTGCAGTTTCTATTTGTTCAGGTGTATCGTCAACTATTAAAATTTCATATTTATCAATTAAACTTCCGCTATTCATCGTTTCCCCCTGTACATAGATTCTAAGAATTTGTCGCAATTATGCTTATACAATACTAATTGGATGCTTTTAATGGTGCAATCCTTATTAATATGGTAATTTATAGTATAAACCCTACTAAAATATAACAATTTTATTATATATTATAAAAATAGTCGATAAAAACTTTTGCTTTTTTTATATATTAGAACTACAATAGATATAAATAGTTTCAATACGAAAACAAAGGCATTGGCGCCAGGTCATTACGACTTGTGCGCCATTTTTATTAACATAAGCAGTGTTGGCTTGCCAACTTGCGTTGTTAAATACTCTGTTTATAGGAGGTCAAGCAAATTGAAATCAAAAATTGCAATTAAACAATCAACAATTAGTGGGCTCATATTGGGGATATTTTTCCTTATAGGCATTTTACTCATAGGAAGTATTGTCTATATGAGATCAAGTATACAAGCAGAACAAGCTGCCGAAAAAAGAAGAACAGAGTTTAAACAGTTAGGCATAGACCTTGCTGATGCATCTGACTACCTAACGGACGAAGCACGAAAATATTCTATAACTACAGATATTGTTCATCTGCAAAGATATTGGAATGAGATTAATACTACACAGACGCGGGATAAGGTCATATTAAAATTGAAAGAGCTAGATTCTCCGGAAGAAGAACTGGAACTATTAGCTCAGGCAAAGCAGTATTCAGATGCATTGGTGGATACTGAGAGAAGGTCAATGAGACTGGTTTTGGAAGCAATGAACATTTTGGAGGCTGATATGGTTGCTGAAGTAGCTTCCTTTACATTAAATACTGAGGATCAAAAGCTGAGCAGAGCTGAAAAGCTTGAGAAAGCTATAGAAATCATGTTTGATGCTAAATATGATGCTGATAAGAAGAATATAATGGACCCCATCGAGAAATTCCAAAAAATAATGAATGACCGCTTAGAAGCTGAGCTTGAGACGGCTAGAACGGCCACCTCACAAGCGGCTGCAATGCAGATTGTTTTGGCGCTAATAATCACATGCGCCATTGCGATTCTTATTAGTACCTTGTTTAAGTATGTTACTTACCCAATAAATAGCTACACAAGGCTTCTGAGCAATTTTTCATTTGATGCTGATAGATTCAGTCTTATCCCAAATGGTACACTGGAACTTCAGAATTTAGCAAATACATTTAACAGGCTGTATATTTCCTTTCATGAGGAGCTTCAGAAGAGGATGGTGGCGGAGCAAACAATGAGGGCTGCAAAGGAAGAAGCAGAGTTAGCCAATAATGCCAAAAGTGAATTTTTGGCGAGTATGTCTCATGAAATAAGAACTCCGTTAAACGCTATAATCGGATACCAGTTTCTACTTGGAGACACGTACCTTGAGGAAAAGCAGAAGGAATATTGTGACAAGATAGGAGTGGTAGCAAATAATTTATTGGGACTCATAAAAGGGATACTGGATTTCTCCAAAATAGAAGCGGGTAAAATGACACTTGAAAAAATTGATTTTGATATTGTGCAAGTAATTCAGGATATATGCAGTATGGTGGCCTTCGATACAAATAAGAAGGGACTGGCATTAAACCTTAATATAAATGAAAATATTCCAAGAGTAGTGTGTGGCGATATTATGCGGTTAAAGCAAGTAATGCTCAACCTTCTATCAAACGCGGTGAAATTTACAGAAAAAGGAGAGATAGAAGTTTCGCTGGATTTCATTGATAAGCATAATGGGTACATTGACTCATGTATAAGTGTACGGGATACCGGAATAGGCATCTCACAAGAGCAAATTAACATAATATTTAATCATTTTACACAAGGAGATGCATCTACATCCAGAAAATATGGCGGCACAGGGCTTGGCCTTGCAATTTCCAAAAAAATAGTTGAGCTGATGAAGGGGGCAATTTGGGTAGAAAGTGAACCGGGTAAAGGTACATGTTTTAGCTTTAGAGTAGAGTTTTTGATAGTTAATAATAAGAATATCGTACATAAAAATAATGAAAAAACCATTATAGACAAAATGTTTATTAATAAAAAAGTACTGTTGGTGGAGGATAACCAAATTAATTTGCAAATGACAAAAGAAATACTGAATATCATGGGATTTAAGGTGTATACAGCAAATAGTGGAGTTTCTGCAATAGAGTTGGTAACGCAAAATACATTTGATGTAATACTAATGGATATTCGGATGCCAGAAATGGATGGTTATGAAACAACAAGGTTGATTCGGAAAATAGATACAGGGAAGCATTCGGCCATTATAGCACTGACTGCCGATGCGTTAGAGGGTGTCGCTCAAAAAGCTTTAAAAGAAGGCATGAATGGATATCTGACCAAGCCTCTTGATCCGGTAAAATTATCTACGGTAATTAGGAATTATATGTTAACTAAAGATGGCCTTTATTATGATAGCGGTGAGGGTGAAGAAATTGATATTAATGAAATTGAAAGCCAGAGGGATATATTTGAAAGGGGTATAGCCAGATTGGGAGGCAATAAAGCCCAATATGTGCATATTCTTGAGCAGTTTGTAATAACTCATGGAAACGATAGTAACAAGATAATGTCCCTGATAAATTCGTCGGAAACTCAAGAGCTTGAAAATGTGGTTCATAGCTTGAAAGGTGCCGCCGGGAATATTGGAGCAACCAAGCTGTTTAAATTATGCAAGAAATTAGAAAGATTTATAAGGGGAAACATGTCCTTAGAACAAATAAAAGCTATTATTAAGAATATTTCCTTAAGTTTATCTGAATTGTGTGATAGAGCTGAAACCTTTATAGATAGCCAGGCCTGTACTTATCAGTATAGTTTAAATAAACAATCTGAAAATTGCTTTGATACTGTTTTCGCTAATCTATATAGTTATGTTTCAAATTGTGATTCAGAAGCAAAAGAGTATTTCTTAAAAAACAGTGAGCTTATAAAAGACAATATAGGTGAAGAGAATTTTGTCAATTTAAAAAGTAGTATATGGAAATTTGATTTTGAGCAGGCAGAGTTTTCAATGGACAAAATTCTCAAAAATATAGGAGCCAGAGTGGGGGGGTTAGATGTATAAAGTGCTAATTGTAGACGATGATATGGCAATTTTATATATGCTGAAGAGGTTTAAAAAATGGGGCGAGTGTGGTTTCGCTGTTGAGGGTGAAGCTTGTGATGGAAAAGAGGCCTTACAAAAACTAAATGAGAAGGAATATGATTTAATAATTACAGATATTAAAATGCCTGGAGTGGATGGAATAGAGTTTTTACAAGAGCTTAGAAGTATGAAGATAGACACTGTAGTAATATTTCTAAGTACCCATAGTGATTTTGAGTATGCCAAGCAGGGAATACGCTTTGGTGTTTTTGAATATATGACTAAGCCATTTGAAGAGGATGCACTTTTCGATATTCTGATGAGGGCTCACCTATATATTGAACAAAAGAACTTACAGAAATCTTACACTAAAGAGACTATACAATCAGAGAAGAACTTAATAGATTATTATCCTAAGAACCATGAAAATTTAATTTTAGCACTTATCTTAAGTGCAGATTCACAGCTAGAAAATATAGCTATTGAGACTTTTATTGAAATATGTACAATGCACGATGGAGACATAACAAAAATACGTGTTCTGTCAAATTCATTACTGTATAACATAAGGAATAGAGTAGATGAGACCTTTCCCTGGCTCAATAAAATAGAAGGAAATACTGTTTATCCAAGTATTCAAGACAATAGAAGTATTGAAAGCATGCAGAAGGAGTTTTATACAAATGTACTGGAAATGCAGAAAAAAGTTCAAAAATATGAATTAAATAACTCTGACAGCATCATTAGAAGAATATGCGAGTATGTGATAGATAATATAGAAAATGAAATAAGCCTTGAACTAATTTCAAATCAAGTACATTTAAGCAAGGATTATGTGGGCAAAATTTTTAAACAAAAGGTAAGCTGTAATTTTAATGACTATGTTACTAGGATTAAAATGGAGCATGCCAAGTATCTTCTGCTTTCGGGAGACTATAAAAACTACGAGGTTTGCGAAAAGCTGGGTTATAAGAAAACTGATTATTTTACTTCTCTTTTCAAATCATATACAGGTTTTACACCAACTGAATACAGAAAAATCGGAGTTGAAAGCAATGTGAATATTTAGAAGTAAAAAATTGCAAAATTAATCAAATTTAAAGCTTGTTATAGGAATTAAGACTGAAATATGAATCAGACAAACAATAATATTGCAGATTTGAGTGGTAAAATTACTTTTTTGTGGTGTTTTCTTATATGGCTGCAAATTGTATTATATATGTGTAAGATAAATTAATAAGTTCTTAGGTAGCTATGGCGCTATGAGGTATGTGATTTGTGAAAACAAAAACATAACTGATAGCGCCTTTTGATTTTACGAAAAAGATATATACCAAATGTGCTGTATATTAATTATCGAAAAGTTGGCTACAACAGACGAAGCAATGCATCTTTAACCGGTTATAAATGTATTTATTAATTAAAGTAAATCAAAAACGAGTATAAAAATTTTGAGATTGAAAGGTGGTATTTACTATGAAAAAGAAATGGTTTGCGCTTTGCTTAAGCTTATCAATAGCAATATCAACATTACTATCAGGATGTGGTACTGAATCGAGCACTTCAACCACAGTATCTACAGAGGTTAGTACAGTATCTGATACTACTACATCAGGAGACACAATAAAGGTTGGAATACTTCATTCACTCAGTGGGACGATGGCAATAAGTGAAGTATCTGTAAAGGATGCCGAGATGATGGCAATTGATGAAATAAATGCTGCAGGCGGTGTATTAGGCAAAAAGATTGAACCAGTAATAGAGGATGGTGCCTCAGATTGGCCGAAATTCGCTGAAAAAGCAAAGAAACTATTACAAAGTGACAAGGTCGCGACTGTGTTCGGATGCTGGACATCAGCAAGCAGAAAGGCAGTATTACCAGTGTTTGAAGAGAATAATGGTCTGCTTTGGTATCCTGTACAGTATGAGGGAATGGAATCATCACCAAATATATTCTATTCGGGAGCAGCTCCAAATCAACAGATAGTACCTGCGGTGGATTGGCTCCTTGAAAATAAAGGAAAGAAATTCTTTTTACTTGGTTCAGATTATGTTTTCCCAAGAACTGCAAACAAAATAATTAAAGCTCAGCTTGCAGCAAAAGGCGGAGAATTGGTTGCAGAAGAATATACACCAATGGGACACACAGATTACAGTACAATTATAAACAAAATAAAGTCTGTAAAGCCTGATGTTGTTTTCAATACTTTAAATGGAGATAGCAATGTTGCATTCTTTAAACAATTAAAGGATGCCGGAATAACCCCAGCAGACCTGACAACACTATCTGTTAGCGTAGCAGAGGAAGAGGTAAGAGGAATCGGCGCTGACAACATGGCAGGACATCTTGTTTCCTGGAACTATTACCAAACAACTGATACTCCTGAAAACGAAACATTTGTTCAAAAGTATAAAGCCAAATATGGTGCTGACCGAGTTACAGATGACCCTATTGAAGCAGCGTATATAAATGTGTACTTATGGGCTAAATCAGTAGAAAAAGCTGGTTCTATAGAAGTAGACAAGGTTAAGGAAGCTGCAAAAGGCTTAGAGTTCAAAGCACCTGAAGGTACAGTTAAAATTGAAGGGGAAAATCAGCATATCTGGAAGCCTGTAAGAATTGGTGAAGTCCAAGCTGATGGCCTTATTAAGGAAGTCTGGAGTACACCGGAATCGGTTAAACCTGATCCGTATTTAAAATCCTATGACTGGGCAAAAGGTTTGAGTAATTAATAAGTCAAAAAATAAAATAGAAGGATATCACCTGTGGAGGCTTACCTAAGCCTTCATAGGTGAACATCATATAGAAGTTGTTAAGGAAAGGAGGGTGTTAGAAGTGAATACCTATATTTTGCAGATATTTAACGGGATAAGTGTCAGCTCAATTTTGATGCTTGCAGCATTAGGACTGTCCATCACTTTTGGACTTATGAAAATAATAAATATGGCTCATGGTGAATTGATAATGATTGGAGCATATGTAACCTACTTAACTCAAAATTTATTTGTTAATTATTTTGACAAGAGCATTTTTAATTTATACTTTATTTTTTCATTACCTTGCGCATTTTTAGTAGCAGGGTTGATAGGGTATTTACTTGAGATAACTATTATTAAACGACTATATGGAAGGCCTTTGGACAGCCTATTGGCAACTTGGGGTGTAAGTCTGATATTACAGCAGCTTGCCAGGAGTATATTCGGAGCACCAAATGTGGATGTAAAGAGTCCAAAATGGCTGGATGGCGGAATAGTTATCTTGGGAGATTTGCAGCTTCCGTATAAAAGAATATTTATAATCGCATTAGTAATTGCTTGTATATTAGGCGTTTATTGCTTTTTGTATCGTACTTCATATGGACGTAAGATGCGCGCAGTAATGCAGAATAGATCAATGGCCGAAAGCTTAGGCATAAATACCAGAAAAATAGATGCCCTGACCTTTGCTATGGGCTCGGGGTTGGCAGGAATAGCAGGATGTGCTTTAACTCTCTTGGGTTCAATAGGACCGACTCTGGGAACAAACTACATTGTAGATACTTTTATGGTGGTTGTTTTAGGTGGAGTTGGAAGAATAGTAGGTACCGTCACAGGTGCTGGAGTAATTGGTGTTGGAAATACCACTTTCGAATTTTTTACCAATGCATCACTTGGAAAGGTATTAGTGTTTTTAATGGTAATAGTATTCTTGCAATGGAAGCCTCAAGGATTTTTTACTAACAACAGTAGAGCTCTTGATGAATAAGGGGTGATGAACATGAAAAGGTTATCCGATTTTAATATAATAAAAAGAAAAAATCTCACAATCACAATAATTATAGTGCTTTTATGTATTGCTCCACTATTTCTGTCAGATTTCAGAGTAAATCTATTGGGAAAGTTTATTGCGTTTGCCATTATTGCATTAGGAATTGACCTGATTTGGGGATATACAGGAATACTGAGTCTTGGCCATGGGGTATATTTCGGGTTAGGTGCTTATTGTATGGCTATGTATTTAAAGCTAGAAGCGGAAGGTGGAAAATTACCGGATTTTATGTCCTGGAGTGGAAGGGAGATCTTGCCCTGGTTTTGGAAGCCTTTTGAAATAGCACCGATTGCAATAGTATTGGCAATAGTCTTACCAGCTTTAATTGCGTTAATAGTAGGGTATTTAACCTTTAAGAATAGAATTAAAGGGGTTTATTTTTCAATATTAACACAGGCTTTGTCTATAATATTTGTTGTACTTTTTGTTGGACAACAGGAGTTTACCGGAGGCACAAACGGTATAACAAATTTCAAAACAATATTTAGTTTTTCATTGGCAAAAAGCTCAACAAAACTATGGCTATATTATATATCTGTGATACTTCTGTTATTGGCGTTTATTTTTTGTAAGTTTGTTATTAGCAGAAGAATTGGAAGGGTTCTAATAGCTATTAGGGATGGTGAAAACAGGGCTAGATTTTCTGGATATAATCCTACTACCTATAAAGTGTTTGTTTATTGTATTTCAGCTGCTTTGGCGGGGCTGGCGGGAGCAATTTACGTACCGCAGGTTGGTATTATTTCGCCGGCAGAAATGGGGATAGTACCTTCGGTAGAAATGGTAATCTGGGTTGCAATTGGGGGACGCGGTAGATTGAATGGAGCCATAATAGGAGCTATATTGGTAAACCTGCTTAAAAGCGGTGTTAGTGAACAATTTCCGTCGGTTTGGTCATATTTTATAGGTATCGCCTTTGTAGTGGTGGTTATATTTATGCCCACAGGCTTAGTTGGGACATTTAATAAATTTAAAACAAAATTACCTGGCTTTAAAAAGGATAAGTCTCAAACGGATGACGCTAGCATGTTAGTAGAATAGCATAGGAGGTGTAGATAATGAGTGAGGTATTGGAAATAAACGACTTAACTATAAGCTTTGATGGGTTTAAGGCTGTTAATAATTTAAGTACTTCTGTTAAAGAAGGAGACATTCACTTTTTTATAGGTCCAAATGGTGCCGGAAAAACCACTTTGCTTGATGCAATCTGCGGTAGGGTAAAGCCTGCGGCCGGCAATATTATATTCCATGATGGAAGTGATGTCACAAAACTTTCAGAGCATCAAATAGTTGAGTTGGGTATAGGAAGAAAGTTTCAGGTTCCTTCAGTTTTTAATGGCATAACAATATATGAAAATATGGAATTAGCGGTTGTTAAGGTAAGGTCACTTTATTCATCGCTATTTACAAAGATTACAAAGGAACAGAATGAGCGAATTAAGCAGGTGTTAAATACAATTGGCTTATATGAGGATAGATATAGAACTCCCGCAGGCTTGTCTCATGGACAGAAGCAATGGCTTGAAATTGGAATGCTGTTGGTACAGCAACCCGAAATAATGCTGCTTGATGAGCCAGTTGCAGGAATGGGGAGAAAAGAAACCGAGAAGACAAGCGAACTGTTAAAAGAGATATCAAAACAGTGCTCGGTAATAGTGGTCGAACACGATATGGAGTTTGTTAGAGAGTGTGCAAGCACTGTAACTGTACTGCATGAAGGATCGCTCCTTGATGAAGGAAATATGGAAACAGTTCAGAAAAACCAAAAAGTAATTGAGGTATATCTAGGTAGAGGAGTTGAATAGCGTGAAAAATGCGAAGCACGCATTAGTGTGTTCATGGTAATCTTCGCATATCAAAAAGCCACAAGTGTCTTTTAATTACTATTTGTAATCGCCGATATAGCGGCAAAGTGGAGGTTAAAATGCTCAAAATAAACGCTGTAAATGCATTCTATAAAGAAAGTATTATTTTAAGAAACATAAGTATGAAAATAGAGGAAGGCAAGGTGGTATGCCTCCTAGGTAGAAACGGTGTTGGTAAAACAACTTTTTTAAAAAGTATAATGGGACTGGTGAAGACCCCCAGTGGAAGTATAGAGTTAGGTGGAGAAGAGATTATCAAAATGCCTACCTACACCAGAGCAATGAAGGGTATCGGATATGTTCCACAAGGCCGTGATATTTTCCCACAACTTAGTGTATATGAAAATCTTCTTTTAGGTCTTGAAAGAAGCAGGCAGAAAAAAATAACTGACGAAAGCATTTTTGAGTTATTTCCTATAGTTAAAACTATGTTAAGCAGAAAAGGCGGAGATTTAAGTGGGGGACAGCAGCAGCAGCTGGCAATAGCAAGAGCACTTCTGTCAAAGCCCAAGCTACTGCTTTTGGATGAACCTACAGAGGGTATACAGCCATCGATAATACAGGATATTGCAAAAGTTATTAAAAAGCTCAAAAGTCAGGGAAATATAACAATGCTTATTGTGGAGCAATACCTTGAGTTTGTTTTGGATGTAGCCGACTATTTTTATCTTCTTGATAAAGGCAGAATTATTATGGAGGGAAGTACCATCGATACTGATCCTAGTGAAATACAGAGGAAAATGGCAATATAAAGGATATTAAATTCACTACTATTATGACCACAATTTAGTGGCATGCATGGAGGTAAATATGCATTTAACACCAAAAGAAACAGAAAAGCTTATGCTGCATTTTGCAGGAGAACTGGCAAGACAGAGAAAGAACAGAGGACTAAAACTGAATTATCCAGAGGCAATAGCACTTATTAGCTCAGAACTAATGGAAAAAGCACGTGATGGAGTATATACAGTGGCTTACTTAATGGAATATGGTAAAACCATACTTAAAAAGGAAGATTTAATGGAGGGAGTTGCCGAAATGATTGATGAGGTACAGGTTGAATCGACTTTTGCTGACGGAACAAAGCTGGTAACTGTACATAATCCTATTAATTGAGGGGGAGTAAATAATGATTCCTGGTGAAGTAATAATCAAAAATAATGAAATAACACTAAATGCAGGTCGTGAAATTACAGAGATTAAAGTTAAAAATACAGGAAGTAGGTCAGTTCAGGTTGGTTCACATTTTCACTTTTTTGAAACAAATAAATGTCTTATTTTCGACAAAGAAAAAGCATTTGGCAAGAGACTTAATATTCCTTCAGGTACTGCAGTAAGATTTGAAGCAGGTGAAGAAAAAGAAATATTATTAGTTCCAATTTCAGGTGAAAAATGTGTTTTTGGATTAAATGACTTAACTCAAGGAAACGTTGATATAGAGTCGACCAAAGTAAATGCTTTTGAAAAGGCAAAAAAACTTGGGTTTAAGGAGGATAATTATGAGCTATAAAATCAGTGGAGAAGAATATGCAAGTATGTTCGGTCCTTCAAAAGGTGATTGGATTAGATTAGGAGATACAGATTTATTTGTAGAAATAGAAGAGGACTACACCATATATGGTGATGAATGTAAATTTGGTGGAGGGAAATCAATCCGTGATGGGATGGGTCAGTCTGCATCAGCAACACATTCAAGTGGTGTGCTTGATTTAGTTATTACAAACGCGGTGATTATTGATGCTTATGGGATTGTAAAAGGTGATATAGGTATACGTGATGGAAAAATTGTAGGGGTAGGAAAAGCTGGTAATCCACATATCATGGAGGGTGTTGACAATGACCTTATTATAGGTACTGGGACAGAGGTTCTTGCTGGAGAAGGGTTGATTGTAACTCCAGGCGGAATTGATACGCACGTTCACTTTATTTGTCCACAGCAGGTTGAAACTTCTCTATATAGCGGAATAACAACTATGATAGGTGGAGGTGTTGGTCCGTCAGATGGAACTAATGCGACGACTTGTACACCTGGTGTATTTAATATATCTAGAATGCTTGAAGCAGCAGAAGACTTCCCTATTAATGTAGGTTTTACCGGAAAAGGCAATTCATCATTTGTTGAGCCGCTTGCAGAGCAGATACGTGCCGGTGCAATAGGGTTAAAGCTCCATGAAGATTGGGGAAGTACACCCAAAGCAATTGATACGTGCTTAAAGGTTGCTGATGAATTTGATGTTCAGGTAACAATACACACAGATTCATTAAATGAAGCAGGTTTTGTTGAAAACACCATAGATGCCATTGGGGGCAGAACTATTCATACCTATCATTCTGAGGGTGCAGGAGGAGGGCATGCTCCAGATATTATTTGTGTGACTTCAATGGACAACGTTCTTCCTTCTTCCACAAGCCCTACAATGCCATATACTATTAATACTGTTGATGAACATCGGGATATGTTGATTGTATGTCACCATCTTGACAACAAAATAAAGGAAGATGTTGCTTTCGCTGATTCTAGGATCCGTGCAAAGACTATTGCAGCAGAAGATGTACTTCATGATATGGGTATAATTAGTATCATTAATTCTGATTCACAGGCAATGGGTCGTGTTGGTGAAGTTATAATAAGAACTTGGCAGGCAGCTGATAAAATGAAAAAACAACGCGGCCCCCTTGAAGAGGATATAAATGGTGCTGATAATTTTAGAATAAAAAGATATATGGCTAAATATACCATAAATCCAGCAATTGCTCATGGTATTTCTAATTATGTGGGATCTATTGAAAAAGGAAAGCTTGCGGATATTGTTTTATGGAAACCAGCTTTATTCGGTGTAAAGCCAGAAATGATTTTGAAAGGTGGATTTATTGTAGCGAGTAAAATGGGTGATATAAATGCTTCAATTCCAACACCACAGCCTGTAATTTATAGAAATATGTATGGAGCCCTCGGACGTGCTAAATATTCAACCTGTATTACATTTGTTTCGAAAATTTCATTAGAGTTAGGTAAGCTTGATTCATTAAAGTTACAAAAAATGCTTGCTCCTGTCAGTGGTTGCAGAAAGGTTACTAAAAAAGATATGGTTCACAATAATGCTACACCTAAGATTGAGGTTGATGCTGAAACATATGATGTTAAAATTGATGGAGAGATTATTACCTGTGAACCTGCTGACAAGTTGCCACTTGCTCAAAGGTATTTTCTATTTTAATTGTTTTGACAGATAGGCAGAGAGCCAAACTCAATAGACAAAGGAAGCCAAGTGTAAGTACACTAAAGAATCTGACAAGTGAGAGCCAGCTAGAATTTAATTCCTCGGTCACTGGCTCTCATTATTTATTATATTTTAATTTGAGACAGCCCCATTATATTTATCCTTATTTCAGTCTATCTAATTTTATATCCCTCAGTATTGATGCTGAAAGAATCCGAGCTACCAATTACATATGCCTTTAGCGTTACTATTTTATCCTTAATAGCCTTATACTGCTCACCATCTAAGATTGCACTAAATTTAATGGATTTTCCTGCCTCAATGGTAGTGCTAGTTAGCATGGCAATAAAGGATTTGTCTGCAGACCAGGTATATAGAACGTTATTATTTGCATCCAGCAAAACAAAATCAAATTTTTGCCCTGAAGAATGATTTATGATTACAGATTCCTTAGAATTATTAACAATACTAATCTTCATTTCAATTGAATCTTCATTAACTGTTACTCCTGGTTTTATAGTTATACCTGATTCTTGTTTCTCCAAAAGAGCTATAAGTTTACTTATTATTACAGTTGCCTCTGCACGTGTTGAATTGCTTTTTGGATTGAATAAGTTCTTACCAACACCTGTAATTAAATTTGAGTAGGCTGCGTAATCAACATCACCGCTATATATTGGAGCTATCTTATTATGATCCGCGAAAAAGCCTCCCTTGATTTTAATATAGGCGAAGACATCACCCATTTTATACTTATAGGCATTCATAATATAATGTACCATCTCTTCTCTAGATAGTGTGCCCTCAGGATTAAAACTACCCTTACTGTCTATAATTTGTGCTGTTACAAGGTCGATAAGTGCTGATGTAAAGGTAGCATCTTGTTTCACATCATCAAAGTAATCCTTAATATCTGGTGCTTTAAAGTATGCAATCTGAATATCTAAAGCTTTATGAAGCATTATTGCAAACTCACTTCTTGTAATAGCCTTACCTGGAATGAATTTTCCATTTTCAAAAGGTATTGCTCCCTTTTTTGTAAGGTGTTGAACTGCACCATTTGACCAGTGTTTTGAAATGTCAGAGAACACAATAGGTTCTGGGTCTGAAACTTTAACTGCTGTCTGGGCAAATGCAAAAGTATTTGACAGTAACATTACTCCTGCCAGTACTATTCCTAAAATTGATTTTATCATATATAACCCTCTCCAATACTAATTAATAGATTTAAATGTTACATCTCCCTTTTTAAAGAGATAATTTTCCTTAACATAAGCAATGTTGGCTTGCCAACTTGCGTAGTTTTGTTGTGCCGGCTTAATAAATTAGACTTATAAAAATGAAATTTGTTCCATATAATTTATTAGTTTTAGAAATCTAGGTTTTTCATGTATCCAGAAGCCCATCTATATTATAAGAATGGATTACATAAGGAAGTTGTATTCTCCTATTCCACGATAAGTGGATATAATTCAACTAGGGATATATTGCGATTAGGAAGGTATAAAAGCATAATATAATAAAAACAGGTGGTGAATGAATATGGATAATATACAAATAGGATGTTTTATAGCTGAATGTCGTAAAGAAAAACAAATTACGCAGAAACAGCTTGCAGACAAACTGAATGTTACGAATAGAGCTGTCTCAAAATGGGAAACAGGAAAGGGATTGCCAGATATAACACTGCTTACAGAATTGGCATACATATTGGATGTTTCTGTTGATGAAATACTCAAAGCAGAGAAAAAGGAAGAAGTTATTCCCTTATCAGAAGTCTCAAATTTAAATAAGGATATAACAGCTGAGAAAATAAAAAATTACCATACCGATACGGCGATAACCTATATGGTACATAAATCCATTTACAAGTTTAAATTGATGGCTGCTGTCAGTATCACAATATCTACTGCTGGAATAGTAATGCCATTTTTTATTTGGCAGGAAACAAAGGATTTAACAGGATGGTTATTCGGTTGTTGGCTAGAAATCTGCAGTGCAGGTCTATATTATTATTTTAGAACGATGATGAAGAATCAAATTAAAGACTATAATAATACAGCAGTTATGAAACTGAATGAAAAATGTATAAGCTAGCCATACCTGAGATTTTTATTTATAACATGGATAATTATGCTGCTGATACTTATATATTTTATATAGTTCTATGAGAGGGAGTTAACGATGAAATTATTTAAGAAAATACTATTTACAATTGTTGTAGTCTTAGGTGTTTTGATAGTTGGGTTGATAATAAACAACAGAGTCTATAATATAGAATATCAAAACGTGGATACGAAAAAAGATTATTTGTCAGAGGATGATATTAACCGTGTCCATGAGATTTATGAATATTTATATGATGAAGGAAATGACATATTCAATAATATCGATAACAAAGCTTTAAATATCCTTTTGTATAATGATGCTTATGAATTTTTATTTAGCGATTTTAAACCGATTGAGGAAGAATGGACGTATATTGGTAAAGATGAATACATAGATAGATTCACCTATCGAAGAGCGGCTAAAAATCCACAGGCCTTTGCTATAAAAGTAGATGATACCTGGGTTGGAAGCTTTGCCACGATGGATACCTATCATATGACAATGTTAAGGGAAATACCCATCCTTTACCCACCACAATTTATCATAGCGGACGAACAGTATTATAAGGCACTTATCATACACGAAATGGTTCATGCATATCAAGGAAATTACAATTCTAACAGAGTCGATGATGCAGAACACATACATAATGTATGTAGTTCGTATTATACCGATAGCCGATTTAATGCGTTAATCGAACGAGAAGCAAACTATCTGGAGATAGCTTTATTGGCAGATGATACCGATACCGTTCAGAAGAATGTACAACTTTTCCTTGAAACCAGACTTCAAAGAAGGAAAGAGTGTCAACTTACTGCTAGGGAAATACATGAGGAGCAAGAAATTGAATGGCTCGAGGGGCTAGCAAGATATGGGGAATTTAAAGCATCGCGAGATTCATCCTCTCTCATAGCTAAAAACTTATCTGACATATCGGAAAAAGTTAAAGTAAAAAGTGACGATAGGTATTATTCTCTGGGAATGGCAGAATATATGATTATTATAAAGTTAGATAAAAAATATGAAGATGATATATTAAAAAAGAATGTAGTATTAGAGGACATTCTTTACGAATTGTGTATGAATTAGTAGTATTTGAATGGATAAGTTTCAAGTTTTGTGTAACGAATACCACATAAAACGTGAGGTTCTAAAAGTGCGTGCATGGACAAAAATTGGCGGTTTTAGATTGTTTTAACCGCTCATTAATATCTATAAGAAACCAAATAATCAGTTTGAGA
This sequence comes from Bacillota bacterium, assembly GCA_023441625.1. GTDB lineage: Bacteria > Bacillota > Clostridia > Acetivibrionales > DSM-1351 > Ruminiclostridium. The sequence goes on along the minus strand of JAEZOA010000015.1, from coordinate 56,840 downwards.
ACAGCAAAGTATATGGAACTTCAAATGCCGAGTATATTGAAGGAGTGGCTGAATTACCTGTAGATTTGATTAAAGCTGAAATTGAAAAGGTATATAACGATTGGGAAAATGAAAATAACTATTTATTTGGTTTCAGAAGCATTTGAACTTTTGCTGACAAATCAGTTTGTATGTATTGATTGTTATGGAATGAGTAAAGAGCATATGAATGGTAGAAGTAGATGCACTGGATTTTGACAATTCAATCTACAAGCAAAAGAAACTCTGCACTTTACATCTTAAAAATAAGGTGCTATATTACATAGATAGAAGTAAATAGCAAAAAGACATTACTATATTTTATTTTTAGTATGGCGGCTCGTATCCATGTAGGAATGAGACCAAAAAGAGCATCACTCCTCTGAAGAATATTGATTAAGATCATAAAAGGCTTAGCTATATATCAGGGAGGTGGTAGCGTGAAAATTGGATTTATTGGTGCAGGCAAAGTAGGATTTTCCCTTGGCAGATATTTCTGCGAACATGGTTTAAATGTTGTGGGATATTACAGCAGGAATCCCCAATCTGCATTACAGGCAGCAGAATTTACAGGCACGATGAACTTTAATGACATTGAGAGCATTGTAGAGGCATGTGATACTCTTTTTCTTACGGTTCCTGACGGAGCTATCAAGAAACTATGGGATTACATTGATAAGTTGTCTATTAAAAATAAAATAATTTGCCACTGTAGTGGCTTAATATCATCATCAGTTTTTTCTAATATTGATAATCATGGTGCACATGGTTACTCTATCCATCCACTTTTAGGGATTAGCGACAAGCTAAATTCTTACAAGGAGCTTTCTTGCGCATATTTTACAATAGAAGGCTCACCCCATCGAATGAATGAAATGGAAATGCTATTAAAGCATTTAGGCAATCCTGTAAAAATTATTTCACCAGAAAATAAAGTAGTTTATCACAGTGCAGCGGTCTTCGCCAGCAATTTGATGGTTGCACTGGCAGAGATGAGTATTTTTTTACTTAAAAGCTGTGGCTTTGATGAACAGGGTGCAAGCCTTGCGCTGAATAATTTAATGATCTGCAACATGAGTAACATTGTACGACAGGGGCCGGTGGAGGCATTGACAGGACCAATCGAACGATGTGATATAGACACTGTTTCTCAGCATTTGTCTTGTTTGAACGGAGAGAATAGGAAATTATATATTTTGCTTTCGAGAAAACTAATTGATATAGCAAAAAGAAAAAATCCAAATATAAGCTATGCTCAATTGGAAACGATGATGGAGGAGATGATGAATGATGAGTAACACCGTTCTTACTTTTAAAGATTATAAACTAAAGAATAAAAAAATAGCTATGCTGACAGCATATGATTATTCCACAGCCAAGCTCATGGATGATGCAGGAGTTAATGCCATATTGGTGGGTGATTCATTAGGTATGGTGGTTTTAGGCTATGAGGATACGCTACAGGTTACCATGGAGGATATAATTCATCATACAAGAGCTGTAGCAAGAGGAGCAAAAAATACACTAATTATCAGTGATATGCCATTTATGTCATACCAGACCTCAGTTTATGATGCAGTATGCAATGCTGGTCGTCTTATTAAGGAAGGGCATGCAAATGCGGTTAAGCTTGAAGGCGGAAGTGTAGTGTGCCCTCAGATTAAAGCCATTGTTGATGCATCAATACCTGTTATGGCGCATATTGGATTAACGCCCCAATCAGTTAATGCTCTCGGCGGCTTCAGGGTACAGGGAAAAAGTGAGGAAGCAGCACGTCAGCTTATAGATTCTGCAAAAGCAATAGAACAGGCAGGAGCTTTTGCTATTACTCTTGAATGTATTCCTGCAAAACTGGCGGAGCTTATCTCTCAAAGTATTTCAATTCCTACTATCGGAATAGGTGCGGGAAAGGGATGTGATGGTCAGGTATTGGTATATCAGGATATGCTGAGTATGTTTTCGGATTTAACACCTAAGTTTGCAAAGAGCTATGGGAATATTGGCTCACAGATGAGAAAGGCCTTTTGTCAATATATAGAGGAAGTACAAAATGGAATATTCCCGGCAGAAGAACATTGTTTTAAAATTGAGGATACAATCATTGAAAAGCTATATGGGAGATAAATTTAATGAAAATTGTTAATACAGTTAATGAAGTTCGCCAGATGGTGAAAACATGGAAAAAAGAAGGATTAAGCATTGGTTTTGTACCCACTATGGGGTATCTCCATGAGGGACACCAAAGTCTGATAAAACGTGCAGCCCTAGAAAATGACCGGGTAGTAGTTAGCATATTTGTAAATCCTATGCAGTTTGGTCCTTCAGAGGATTTAGCAAGCTATCCTAGGGATTTGGAGCATGATGCAGTTCTATGCGAAAAAACAGGGGCTCATTTAATTTTTCACCCTGAAGCTTCAGAGATGTATATGCCTGATTTCTGTAGCTTTGTTGATATGAATAGACTTACTCAAGGATTGTGTGGCAAGAGTCGTCCTGTTCATTTTCGTGGTGTATGCACTGTAGTAAACAAATTGTTTAATATTGTCGGTGCTGAAAGGGCTTATTTTGGACAGAAGGATGCTCAGCAGCTTGCTGTAATCAGGCGCATGGTACGTGACCTGAATATGGATATTGAAATTATTGGATGCCCGATAATAAGGGAAGAGGATGGCTTGGCAAAAAGCTCACGAAATACTTATTTAAACGCTGATGAACGAAAAGCAGCACTAATTTTGAATCGTTCTCTTGGATTGGGACGACAATTGCTTAAAAATGGAGAAAGAGATGCTAAGCTTATTATACGCAGCATAACTGATAATATAAATACCGAGTCACTTGCTAAAATTGACTATATAGATGTGGTGGATGCTCTTTCTTTGGAGAAGGTTGATAGAATTGAACGTTCAACCTTGGTTGCAATTGCTGTATATATTGGAAAAACAAGATTAATTGACAATTTTTACTTTCATATATGAGCAGGGTAGAAAGGAGATATAAATGATTTTATCAATGCTAAAAGGAAAAATACATCGGGCTACAGTTATACAGGCTGAGCTTTCCTATGTTGGAAGCATCACAGTTGATGAGGATTTATTAGATGCTGCAGGTATTTATGAATATGAAAAGGTACAAGTAGTGGATATAGATAATGGAAATCGCTTTGAAACATACACCATTGCAGGGGAACGGGGGTCAGGAGTGGTCTGCCTTAATGGAGCTGCCGCCCGTTGCGTTCATGTGGGGGATAAGGTTATAATAATGGCATACTGTATGTTAGATGCCCAAGAAGCAAAGGGGCATAGGCCGTCTGTTGTTTTTGTGGATGAGAAGAATAGAATTAGTAAAGTTACGCAGTATGAGAAGCATGGGGAGTTGGGGTAGGGGTGGTAATAAAAAATTCATTAATGAGGTGTTTAAATGTACACACGAAAAGAGCAATTTATGATAAAAGCCATAAATCAGGCAAAGCTTGCGTATAAAAAAGGGGAAACCCCAGTAGGTGCAATTATTGTAAAGGACGGACAAATAGTTGCCAGAGGACATAACCTAAAGGAAGCAAAGCTTGATGTGACTTCTCATGCAGAGATTGAAGCAATCAGAAAAGCAGCCAGAAAGCTGGGGACATGGAGGCTTGACGGATGTGAGATGTATGTGACATTAGAGCCCTGTCCTATGTGCGCAGGAGCAATAATTCAATCCAGGATAAGTACACTGTACATTGGAGCAATGGATAACAGAGCCGGAGCGGCAGGGTCAGTAGTGGATTTATTTAGAGTTCATGAGTTTAATCATAAAGTAGACGTTGTAATAGGGCTTCTGCATGAGGAATGTACTCAGCCTCTAAAGAAATTTTTTTCAGCTTTAAGAAGAGACAAGCTTTAAAACACTTCATTTTTTCCAATCAACTTAGAGTATAAACTGAGCCTATTTGATACTTGCAACTCTTTAAATATATTATTTAAATGTGTTTTTACGGTGCTGACACTAATAAACAATTTTTCTGAAATTTCTTGATTTGTAAAGCCGTGTAAAACATATTTAATTATTTCCTTTTGTCTAACGGTCAAATCGTTATAATTGTTCATGTTCAGAATATTTTGTATTTCTGAAGGGGTGTTTTGTGGGATAATATATGCATGTACTAAAGGGGTATTATCTGCTGTTTGGCTGGGAGTAACATTTAAATTATATTTCTTTAAAGAATGGGATATGATGGTTTTAAATGATCCAAATTGTTCAAAATTATTTGCATTGATAATATGCTGTTTTATAAATTGCTCAGTTGGATTGCGGGACAGATTTTCATCTAATATATCTAAAGTATATCTTATGGCGGAAGAATTTATATATTGTATTTTGTAGGGATAATATGCATTAAATACGATTAGTCCAACAGGTGACTGATTGCATAGCGATTTATATAAACCTTGTTTTATTCTCAATTCATTATCCAACAAATAATTTGCAGTGATTGTAGAGAGATATATAGTAGCCTTTTTCATCAAATCAATTTCTTTTTTGTTAAAGTCCCCTTCGTTTTTTGACCTAAGCAGCACTATACCTCCAATTATAATCCCTTTATGGCGGAGGTACAATACTGTCTGATAATAGTATTGGCTTACTGGGGCTAAGAATTTTGTATAATAGGCTGAGGACTCATATTCATCAAAAGGCATCAAGTCATTTACTGAAACAACATCTTTATTAATTTTATTTTTTATGAAGTTGTCAGGATAAAATGGATCTATTTTGTAGTATTGCTTTGCATATTCCTCTATGATACTGCTATCTACGCGGTACGATATAGGTAAATATTTACCATTATCAGGATTAATTAGCCAGAATGTGGATTTGTCAAAACCGAACACGTCAGAAATAGAGTCTAAAAGTTGTTCGCCAAAGGCCATCTGGGAAACGTTATTATCTATTAGAATATTTTGAAAAAATTTATTTAGCTTATAATACTCCAAATAATTATTAATTTCTGCTTCCATCTCTATCTCCTAATTATTCTTTTATTATATTTTTTCGGCATAAAACTACTATTTATTTACATATTTATTCAATAAACTTAAAAATTTACAAAAAACCAAACTTTAGTATGATTATATGTAACAATTTCCAACTTTTGATGTATAGATGATTGTAATTGTCAACAGTATAATTAAGGTATCACTTCAAAAAATTAACTTAAAAGGAGGAAATATTATGGCGCGGTTTTTAGGTATTGCCTCTGTTCAAAGGGAAGGAGTTCCGGGAAATGCAAAAGCCAATCTAGATGAGCTTGAGGGTTATATCGATATGATTGCATACGAATATCCCTGGGTCGATTTGATTGTTTTTCCCGAATTAGCTGTCCAAGGTCTAGCTCCAAGGCTCGAAGATATTGCTGAGCCGATTCCGGGTAAATCGGTAGAACGCTTGTCCAGAAAAGCAAAAGAAGTTAAAAAATGGATTATACCTGGTTCAATGATTGAACTCGATGGTGGGAAAGTCTATAACACCACACCTGTTCTATCTCCCCAAGGCGATCTTATTACCAAGTACAGGAAGATGAATCCTTTTTCTCCAGCTGAAACTTCAGTTCCAGGTAACAGTTTTGAAGTAATTGATATTAATGGTGTTGGGAGGTTAGGTATATGTATATGCTATGATGCTTGGTTTCCAGAGATGACCAGAAGTCTTGTTTCTATGGGAGCAGAGGTAATTATTCACCCATCCTTTACACCATCAACTCTACTAGATGCTGAAAGAACTTGTCGAATAGCAACTGCTCTATTCAACCAGGCATATGTCATTGGTGCAGGTGCTTGTGGTTATCATTGTGGCTTTACATTAGCTGGACATTCCATGATCGTTGATCCAGAAGGAGTAGTGCTGCAGGAAGCTGGGGATTCTCCGTCAATACAGATAGAAATGCTGGACCTAGATAAGGTCAAGCTGGTAAGGGAATTAGGTACAAAGGGCACCGTTCCTATGTTAAAACATCTGAAACGCTATGCTCATGAATGGCCAGTTTTCGGAAATCATAGAACTACCAGCCCATATCTTGATAGTTTTGGTCCTATTGAAGATATACCAAAAACATTAAATGAGGCTCTTCAAAAATAAAAATAAATTAAATTTTAAAGCAAAGGAGAAAGCTATGGTTACATTTGAAATTGATACTTCAAAAAAGGCATTTTTAGTAAAGGCATCGGGTGTTATATTAGCCTCTGAAATAGAGAGTCTAATCAATGATTTTAAAGAAGGCGCCAAGAAAGTAGATACTAGCCAGTATGTTTTGATTGTTGATGCTAAGGAACAGAAAACAATTTCTCCAGATGGGGCCCCGCTTCTTGAACAATGCATGAAGATGTATGTTGAGACACCGTTTAAGAAAAGGTTTTCAGTAATTTTAGAGTCGGCTGTCGCTATGCTACAAGTAAAAAAGGTTGCAAAAGAAAATGTTGATCCATTCACTATGGTAACAAGTTTAGAAGAAGCTTTTATGAAAGTTTAATCTTGATTTTTTGGAACTATACGGACTCTATTATTTAAGTATTGGAAATAAAGCCCCATACTTTCATAATGGAGTCTGTACTTTCAATAGGAACTTATCTTCTACCACGTACTTGCTAAAAATCACTACAAGGGGAGTAGATTTTATGATATATATATTATTAAGTGTACTGTGCGCATTATTAATAGCTTATGTAGTTTATTTGAGTGTTCTTATAAAAAAAAGTAGGAAATTAAGTGAAAACCACCAAATTGTAAGGGAAGCTGGACATGATAAATACCTTGAATACAAAAAATTTATTGATACATCTAGTGAAGTGATAGTAGATATAAGTTCATCAGGTCAAGATTTGGAGACAAGTGCCAATCTAATTAAAGAAAATGTAGAAGGTGTTTCTGCTGCAATTCAACAAATGGCTGCAGGAATACAGCAAACAGCTGCATCATCAGAGGAAATTTCAGCATCAGTTTCAGAGATGGAGGATATGATAATGGCAATATCGTCTGAAATAAGTGTTGTAAGTGGTATTTCTGATGAAATACGTATTAGAGCAGCCGATTTAAAGCAGAAGTCAATAAACTCGAAAGGAAGCACTGAGAAAGTATATGCTGAAGTTAGAGAAAGTCTCTTTGAAGCTTTGGAAAAGACAAGTACTGTTTCACATATATATTCACTGACTAATTCAATAATGAAAATAGCATCACAAACAAAACTACTTTCATTAAATGCAAGTATAGAAGCTGCAAGGGCGGGTGAATATGGCAATGGATTTGCTGTAGTGGCTGAAGAAATAAGTAAATTATCAAGCCAGTCCTCAGAAATTGCCTTAAATATTGAAAAAATCACTGAAAACATTAGGTCTTCTGTAGGCGATCTTTCAGATAGCTCCAAGTTAATGCTTAATTTTATAGAGAAAAATGTAATATCAGAATTTAATAATTTAATTTCTATTAGTGAACAATATTCTTCTGATGCAGATAGTTTTAGCAATTCAATAAATAATATAAATGGAAGAGTGGAATCGCTATATGCTACAGGTACAAATATAACACAAGCTGTAAGTGAATTAGCCAGAACAACGGTAGACGAGGCAGCAGGTACTGAAGAGATTGCAGCAACAATTACCGAAATAATGGAACAAAGTAATTCAGTAGCCGAATGCGCTTATAAAAATGCCAGGAATATTGAAGGCCTTGCAGAGGAAATTTTGAAGCTTGAATAATGTATTAAAATCTCCAAATTGATGTTATTGTTACACCAATTTGGAGATTTATTGTATGAGTCCAAATAACAGGTTTCTTTCTTTATATTATACATGAAAGAGATTTCATATCTTGCTTTAGATTCTCATAAATAGAACGATATAGCCTATAATACTGGTCGTACCTCTTTTTGTTCTCAGGGTTTGGTATGATTTTTTTGTCTAAAACCTGCCACTTCTTAACATCCTCATAGGAGAGCAGTCCAGTTCCTATTCCTGCAAGCATAACATCTCCCATATTTGCTTCTACATCATGAATTGGACATACCACTGGGTAACCAGTTACATCTGCAAATATTTGTTTCCATAATCTTGACTTTGCTACTCCACCTGCAAGTAGAATATATTCTCCTAGGTTTTCTCCAGTACATTCCATAGCATGTCTTAGGGAATATGCAACAGCTTCTAAAAAGGCTCTATAAATATGTGCTTTTGTATGAGTAAGGGAAAGACCTACAATTGTCCCTTTTGCATCGGAATCCCATACAGGACTTCTTTCTCCCATAAAATATGGTAACACAATTAATCCTTCACTTCCAGCTGGTAGCTTTTCTGCTTGTTCATCAAGTATTTTATATGCATTGTGTCCACCTGAACGTTCTGCTTCTAGTTCGAGCTCGGCAAATGTATTGCGGAACCATTTTATAATTGCTCCAGCTGTTGCTGCACCACTGAAATAATAAGACAGATTTTTAGCATCATATAAATATGGCCAAACTATTAACCCATCACCCTTAATAGATCGGTCTGAAATAAATGCGGCACACATAGATGTTCCTATTGCAGCGGCGTATACTCCTGGTTCAAATACACCCAAACCTATATTAGCTGCTCCACAGTCAATACCTCCTGCAAATACGGGCAATCCTTCATAAAGTCCTATTTCATTTGCTGCCAGCTTAGTAAGTCCTCCCACAATATCTGTTGATTCAACAATGTTTTGAGGCATCATGGAATAGGGTATTCCCATCTGTTCCATTAACTCTTTTGACCAGGTATGAGTATTCATATCAAAAATACCACCGATATTACCGGCAGAGGAATAATCAATTACCACCTTGTTAGTCAAACGATAGATTGCATAATCGTTTGGGGGTAAAAACATCTTAATCTTTGCCCAATTTTGGGGTTCATTATTTTTAATCCATAATATTTTAGTGAAACCATAGTATGGGTCGGAACCATTATGGGTAATTCGTTTTAACTTATCTTCTCCAATATTATCTAAAACCCATTTTGCTTCTTCTGACGCCCTTCGATCCATCCAGATTAAGCACGGTCTGACTGGATTCATATTCTCATCTAAGGGTATTCCCGAACCCCCATATAAGCCACTAATACATATACCTTTTATATCCTCTTTGTTTACTCCTGATTTTGTTACTGTATTTATAATGGATTTTTTTGTGGCTTCTATCCATACCTCAGGCCATTGCTCTGCCCATAAGGGTTTTGGTGTTAGCACATCATATTCCTGTAAGTCCTGGGATATCAGGTTGCCCTCAGTATCCATCATAATTGTTTTGGTTCCAGAAGTTCCGATATCGGTACCCAATAAATAGTTCATGTGAACTCTCCTTTAGTCAAAGGTAATTGCAACTTTCAAATCACCATATTTTCCAGAAGCGTATTCGAAAGCCGTTTCCCATTCTTCAATTGAAAAAGACTTTGAAACAAGACCATTCGTTTTTAAGTTACCATTTTGAATGTTTTCAATTACAAATGGATAGCAGTATGGGCTTAAGTGGGAGCCAAGTATATCCAGTTCCTTCCTGTCGCCAATAATTGACCAGTCTACGGTAGTTGGTTCCCCAAATACACTGAATTCCACAAAGCGTCCTAGTTTTCTTATCATGTTAAGCCCTTGAACAACACTTGATGGATGTCCTGTAGCTTCAATATAAATATCACAGCCATAACCATCGGTTAGCTTATTAATTTCCTCCACCACATTTACCTTTGAGGGGTTCCAAACTATATCTGCTCCAAATTCCTTTGCTTTTTCCAATCGTTTATCAACCATATCAAGTACTATTAATTTTTTGGGATTTTGCATTCTTGCATATGTGATCATACCAAGACCAAGAGTTCCTGAGCCAGAAATAACTACCACATCATCATTACGAATCTGTGCTCTGTCTACCGCATGTTTGGAACATCCATAAGGTTCAATCAATAGAGCAGCACTTAGAGGTATTTCTTCTGGAACTTTAGAAATCACAGCGGTTTTAGGGAATCTTACATATTCAGCCATACCACCGTTGTTTCCTTTTTGGAACCCAAAAATTGCATGGGGTTGGCACATCCAATATCTACCCGTTTTGCAGAATTTGCACTCACCACACGGAACAATCTGATCTGCAATAACTCTTTCTCCAATAGCAAAATCCTTTACATTTTGGCCTACTTCAACGATATAACCTAAAAATTCATGTCCTGGAATAAAGGGTGGTTCTACCCATGCTGGTTGGTTTTCACCACCCCAATACATAGCTGCTCCATGTTGGCACTTCAGGTCACTTGCGCAAACACCGCAACCTTCTGTTTTTATGATGATATCATCTGGGCCACATTCTGGGGTAGGATAATTTGTTTCAAATCGGTAATCTCCCTTGCCATATGCAACTAAAGCTTTCATAGTTTTTGGTATATTGCTCATAGTGATTCCTCCTCGTATGATTTAAGATGCTTTTCAAATTGTTTTATGTTAACAAATTCATTGTATTTAAGGTAAAAACTCGGCCTGATGCTTAGAATTCTGTTATCATGATTTAGACAATAGCACCCTGTTCTTTTAATTTCTTAACCAGAAGCTCAGTGTCCATTTCGCACATGGAACAATTATTCTGTAAACTAATGGCTGCAGCCGTACCAGCCGCCTGACCCATTGCCATACAGGTTGCCATAACTCTTAGTGAACCAAAAGCAGAGTTATCGGAACATATGGTGCGTCCGGCAGTAATCAGATTTTTACTGTTTACAGGGACAAGAACACCATAAGGTATATTGTACTCTTGCTTTAAGCTAATGCAGTCCTGTGCTATACTATCGGGCTTGTGAATATCTATTACGTGAGTTCCCTTTGCAATAGTGTCCTTGAATGGCTTAGGATTCAAAATATCATCTGTCTTCATCTGATACATTCCGACAATACGATAAGTTTCCCGTACCCCGGTCTGTGTTCCTGATTTTAAAAGCCAGCAATCCTTAAAGGCAGGAAAATTCTCGCGCATAATATTTATAACTTTGAACAAATTTTCTCGCATATTGCATTCAGTCCTTGTAAATTGTTCAGGAGAGCTTGCATCAGTGCCTTCACGTAATAAATTTATAGTAACTAAGCCGTCGCGGAAATGTCTGCTTATCCAGGGGCCACCAAATATCGGCATCTCACCCTTTTCATTAAGCTCGCTTAATCTTCCTCGTATTTCAGCACTGATAGGCATTATTTGATCTATGGCATCAGCGAATATATCCTTGAGTGCATCAGTATCAACACCACCAAGCTGAAACCATAGAGACGCAGGCTGGAGCCTGGTTTCCTTGGTAGTTTCATATCCTGCTGCCCGAACCAGGTCCGCATCACCTGTGCAGTCAATGGCAGCCTTACATTCATATGCCACCCGTCCTGCTTTATTCTGTACAATTACGTGACTAACCTTTCCATCACTCATAACACAATCTGAAAAATAAGTATGATATAGCAGCGTAACACCGCTCTCAAGAAGTAATTGCTGAGCAGCCAGCTTGAATACCTCATCATGTACCGGAACATTTCCGCTATCAAGTGAAACGTCAGCCCCATTGAGAGCACTTATCCTCTTCATAAGCTCAAAAGGGATTCCGTCAATAATAAGCCTATTATTCTTCTTAAATATACTTATAGGAGTAACGAGGGCACTTGATGCCATACCTCCTACAAAGCCATAACGTTCAATCAATAGTGTCTTTGCACCGTTTCTTGCTGCAGCAATTGCTGCAATAATACCAGAAGGACCACCTCCACATACAATTATATCGTAGCTATCTATTACTGGAATTTTATTACTTATTTCACTAATAAACATAGTTATACCCATGCCCCGTATTTGGCACAAAACTCCATTAATGTACTGGCATGGACTCGACCCTCCTTTATTTTACAATTTTAGTTCTTTTACACTTCCTACTGAAATTTGAATCTGGCACATTCTGTATATAAATAGCAGAACCTTGGCAAGTGTTAATAATCATATTGTTAAATTAATAGCTTTAGATTCAAGTCAATCAAAGAGCTCAACTCCTCGTTCAAGTAAGACCTTTTGCACCTCATGGAAATCTACATCACGGGGGAGTATATCCTTATGTGCTGCAAGTGCAGCTGTTACACCGGCTGCCTCACCAATTGCCATACAGATTGACATAACTCGATACGACGCATGTGCACGATGGGTACCTGAAATACATCTGCCCGAAAGCACCAGTCCATCTACTCTTTTTGGAATCAAACTGCGCAAAGGAATATCATAGGGAGGTACTTCCTCTTCAACTTCTTCTGCCTGTCCGCTACCTGTGGGATTATGAATATCTATAAGAAAGCTTGCCTTATGGACAACAACATCCTCAAATTTGCGGCCAATACGAAGGTCCATGTCATCAAGCTTGTATTCTCCTACAAAGCGTCGAGTCTCACGAACTCCCAGGGTGTTTGCTGAGCTTTTTACGATACAATTCTGATAACCATCCACATATTTACGCAGAAATTCAGTAACAGTATCAATCTGAGCACGCAAGTCAAGTTCTGCTTTTTCTAGATCATCTATTGACAGCGCAGAAATGCCATTTGACTGTGTTGTATTAACAACACGTTCGCCAAGCACTGAAGTACGAAATAAACGGACTGATGCTGCATGAGGCGGCAAGTGACCTTCCTCGCAAAGTCTGGTGGTATAATCAAGAAATCTCTCACCCTTATACTTCACAAAATCGATTTCACCAATACATGTCAACGCATCCTCCTCGACACCCTGCAAACGGAACATCAAGGTAACAGGTTGTACTAGTGAATCGCCTTCACGTCCCATTTCATATTCTGCACCTGCAAAATATGCAACATCACCGTCACCAGAGGCATCAACAAAGGCTTTGGCCCTAATTACCTTCATGCCTGTCTTTTCTGAAATTACGATGCCTGTCAACCTGTCGCCATCCATTATGGAATCAACAACAGGGGTTTGAAGATATAATTTGACACCTGCTTCATGAGCAAAATCTACAAGTACACGCTTTGCCTTTTCAAAATCATGGGACTGCTGCGTCACACCTGTTTCATCACAATCTGGAACACCCAGACGAACAATAAGCTCATCTCGTAAGGTTCCCCTTGACACACCTCCGAGGATTGGAGCAACTGCACCGTTAGTTAAATTACCGCCAAGAGTACCATAACGCTCAATTAATGCGGTTTTAGCTCCCATTCGTGCAGCCGAAACAGCTGCACAAATACCAGCAGGACCGGAGCCGATGACAACAACATCATAGTATGCTGCTACCTGTAAAGATTTTTGATAAGTAACTGATTCAGAACAACTCATGATTAAGAACCTCCTAAAATAAGCTATAGTTAATATCCTATAAAGTAATTAGTCACCTAAAAACGCACCTTGCTTTTTCAATGTAGCACGGAGCTCTTTTACATCAATAGTAGCAGGGAGCTTGCCGCCCTTAATAGCTTGTGCGGCTGCAGTGCCGGCTGCCTGACCGAATATAATACAGCAAGGTATCATACGAGTAGCTGAACCTGCTATGGCATCAGCTGAGAGAGCACGTCCTGCAACAAGTAGATTACTTACACCCTTTGGTACCAAGCAAGTATATGGAACACCAAAGTAAGGTCCTTTCTCTAAGGTAAAATATGTTCCGCCTGGATCGTTTCTGTTGTGAGTATCCATATTTGTTGCCAAAACAGCGATGGAGGTTTCAGGAACACGGCAATTTATAACATCATCCGCTGTCAGCTTGTATAAACCTTCAATATGACGAGTTTCACGAATACCTATTCTAGCAGCTGTACCAATAAACTTTGCATTTTCAAAACCAATGGCGTATTTCTTCAAAAAGTCAAATATTTTATGCGCCTGCTTCATGCCAATTAATTCAGCCTTGGTTAAATCCTCGGCATTGGTTCCATCAATGTCCAGAATACGAGAAACGTTTATACGATACTCGCCAGGTTCAGTATCCTCAAATAGACATATCTCTGCACGAGGTATATCTCCCCATTCTTCCTGTTTTTCTCTAATTAACCAGCTGAATGGACCATAGAAAGGACGAATCTCATCCTCATGCTCTAGCATATGCGCCTTCACTTTTTCTGTATCAACATTGGAAATGCGGAAAAACATAGTGGCTGGCTGCATGTTGCCGTCATTAATGTTACCGAGTTCATAATTTACGCCAGACCTAGCTGCCACATCTGCATCACCTGAACAATCGATTATAATTTCTGCACGAATGACTGATATTCCTGACTTGTTTGCAATAACTACACCAACAATCTTATCGTCTTCCTTCAGAACATCTATAAACTGGGTATGCAATAGGATCTCTGCACCTGCTTCTAAAATCATATCAGAAGCAACCATTTTTAATGCTTCATGATCGAAGGGTCCTACATGGTCATGTCCGACTTTATAGAAGCCTGCATGAGATGTTTTGGATCTAACTTCGCTAGGGTGAATAGCACCACCTATTTCTACCAAGCGGCAGACAATCTCTTCAAAGATACCTTTAATGATCTGCTTTTCACTTTTTGCATCATAGGCTGTCATAAAAGGGCCTACCAGACCATTAGTTGCCTGTCCGCCAACGCAACCGGAGGATTCAATCACTAAGGTTTTTGCACCGTTTCTTGCAGCACAGATGGCTGCGCCAATTCCTGCAGGGCCTGCACCAATAACTAGAATATCTATATCACGATAAACAGGAAGTTCTTTAGTATAATTTATTTTGCTCATGCTCTTTCTCCTTATCATATCTTTCGCTATTTAGTTTTGTAGCAGCCCCATATGGGACTGCTACATATAAATGTATATCCTATAATTTATTTTTTACCGTAGAACTCGTCATACCAAGTCTGCATTTCTGTTTTTATCTTGTCACCACCACCATTTGTCCAGTCTGACTGGAAGGTTTTGAGGTCATCAATTTTCTTAGTACCACCAATAAGCTGGAGTATGAAGTCGCTTGTAGCCTTAAACAAGGATTGATTGTACTTGGAGTAATTCTCCAAGGAAGGCATGTACGTGAAAGGATTTCCTACAAAGATTTTTGGATCTGCTTTGATGGCAACCACCTCAAATGCAGCCCACATAGCATCGCTCTTTCTAACACGAGAAGGCCACTGTTTTGCAAACTCTGCCTCATCAGTGCTGTTTAGGTACCAGAAGGAATTTCCACGTTCTTCTGCAAAGATAGGGTTAATTGGTTTGATGGAACCATCAGTATCATAGGTAAAGTGTGTACCTTCAACACCTATGTTAAGGTAGAGCTGATTCTGCTGCTTAATGTTAATCCAGTTAATAACATGCTCAGCATTCTTAGAGCTCTTAAGTATACAGGTCATCTGATTAATTGACTCAGTCTTCATATACTTGCAAGTGCCATCTGAGCCTGCTAGAGCACCAATATAACCAAGGTCTTCATACTTGATTCCAAGACCGTCTTTACCTGTCATGATTGGAGTAGTAACAGCAACACCAGTACGGTTTGAAGCTGCAATGATTGCCTTACCAGCAGATAATTTCTCATTTACTGTAGTTGTGTTGTTAACCGCCCAATCACGATCAATGAGTCCCTCCTTTGAAAGCTTTTGCATAAATTCAATCAATTTAGGGAAATTCTCATGCTCAGTCATGTAGTAGACTTTACCGTTGTCATCAACCATCCAGTCATTGTATATGCCAAATGCAGAAGTGATACTCTGTGGAATATCCCAGTTAACTGTTCCTTCAGATGCTGCTCTGAAAGGACCGGTGAAGATGATATATTTATCTCCATAGAACTTTTTAAGAGCAACAAGGGTGTTATAAAATTCGTCTATTGTAGTTGGGAGTTCATTAATGCCAGCTGCTTTCATTAAGTCGAGGCGTGCTACCATGAATGTACCTACCTCTGTTGGGTACGGATACTTGTAAGGAATACCGTAGATTTGACCATTTGAATCTGAACAAGCCTTCCAAGTATCATCATTTACACCTTTAAGGATGTCCTGACCATACTGATTAAGTAAATCTGTCAGAGGCATCAATGCGCCTTGGGAGAGTAGTGTCTGGAACTGAGATACACCAACATTAACTACATCATAATCAGCACCAGATGCAACCTCCATAAGGAGCTTTTCATCTGCATTCTCAGCTGGTAGTACGTTGTAAGTTACTTTGTAACCAGTTGTTTCTTCATAAACTTTTGCCATTGGATCAGTGTTAGGATCAAAGCTTACATTGTAACCAAGATACTTAAGATTTGGCTTCTCACCATCTAAAGTTTTCGCCTCAGTTGAGGTGCTTACTGCTGCAGTTGAGGTGTCACTTGGAGTTGAAGTACCGCTCTGTCCACAACCTGCTAAGCTAGAAACAATCATCATTACCGCTAGAAACAATACTAAAATCTTCTTCATAATTTCCCTTCCTCTTTTTTTTTATTTTTACCGGTTTCCCGATAAATTACAATAAGGATAAAAATTAATTCTTATCAACCCTTGACTGAGCCGATTGTAATACCTTGAACCATATACCTCTGAACTAATGGATATAATGCAACGATTGGAATTAGTGAAAGAACAACTACCGCTGCGATAATTCCATCGATGGAAACGTTAGAGTAATTACCAGCCACAAGACGCTCAACAATTGTCTGAGTATTACTAATAGTATTATAGGTAAATATCTGCAAGGTCTGCATAGCGGTACTATTGGTATACATCATTGCATGGAAGTAATTGTTCCAGTAATTTACAGCGTATAACATAGATACTGTTGCCAATACAGGTGTAGACATTGGACATACAATGGATACCAATATTCTTATATCAGTGGCACCGTCCATTTTTGCCGATTCTTCTATACTCTCAGGCAAACCTTCAAAATAATTCTTAACGATGAACATATTAAAGTGTACTATAAAAAACGGCAGTATTAACGCAGCAAATGTATCCATAATACCTAGGGTACGAACTACCATATATGCAGGAATTATTCCACCAAAGAATACCATGCTGATAATGTATAGCATAATAAAGACCCTGCGCCCTTTAAATGAGGGCTTAGATAGTGGATATGCAGTTGTAATGGTCACTATCATACTGATGATTGTACCTAAAACAGTAACAATTATAGTATTTTTAAGCGAATGTAAAAATGTAGTTTCTTGTAGCACATATTTCATTGTTTCAAACTGAATATCAACTGGCCAAAATAACACAGATCCCGATGTAACCGCAGATGCACCACTGAATGACTTGGATACTACATGTAAAATAGGAAGTATCGCACACAGTGCAAATATACTCATGACAACGTAGGAAATTGCTATCATAATCTTTTCACTTGCTTCCAGTGGGATGCCCGCACTCTTTTTCTTCATTAACATAGTTTTCACCTCTTACACGATATTTCATTTCAATTACCAAATACTCCTATGAAGTACTTTCTTAGAAATAGAATTTGCACCAACAATTAATATAAATGCTACAACCGAATTAAATAAACCAAGCGCGGTACCTAAGGCAAAATCTGACTGACCTAAACCCATACGGTAAACATAGGTTTGGATTACGTCCGCCACGTCGTATACTGTTGCATTGTAGAATACAAGAATTTGTTCAAATCCAGTATCCAAAATATAACCTACCTTTAAAATTAACATCAAAACGATGGTTGATGCTATTCCTGGCAATGTTACATGCCATATCTGACGTAGCTTGGAGGCTCCGTCCACTCGAGCCGCTTCATAGAGGGAAATGTCAATACCTGTGATAGCCGCCAAATAAATAACTGTATTCCAACCGACTTCTTTCCATCCCTCAGTAAAGACCAACAGCCCACGGAATACGTTGGTATCCGAGAAAAAACTAATCCTTTCAAACCCTAACGCAGATAACCCACCGTTTACTAATCCATAAGTACCTAGTAAGGAATAAAAAATACCAAATGTGACAACCCATGAGAAGAAATATGGGACATAGATGGCAGTCTGCGCCAGCCTGCGATAAACTTTATTACGGATTTCGTTTAGTAAAATCGCACATATTATTGGAATTGGGAACAGGAACAAAATCTTATATGCGTTAATAATCAAAGTGTTTATAAGTACTTTGACAAACGAAGAACTTGCAAACAATCGCTCAAAATGCTCTAATCCTACCCAATCGCTTTTTGCGATTGCATCTAATGGATTATTACCTGCGAAAATACTATAATCCTTAAACGCAATTGTAATACCATACATTGGTAAAAATTTATAGACTATCAAAAAGAATAGTCCGGGAAGCAACATTAAATACATAAGATAATGCTCTTTCATATAAGCTCCCAATTTGAAATGCGTTTGTATTTCGTTTTTTTGTTTTGATGCAAAAATTTTCATAGCATTATTCCTCCGAAAATTACCAGTCAGTAGAAACTTTACATAATAGAACATTTTAAAAATGTGTAGAATAATAGACTTTTGAAAGCTTTCAATATAAGTTTGTATTCAATCTATGCTTTAATATTAGCATACAAACCTATTAAGTTGAATGACTCAATCTTCTGATTTCTTATCCAAAACTGTTATATTTGCATAAAAATCTGCTCGATTTACGTTGAAAATTATAGAAATAGCACTAGAAAAGTCGATTTATGATAGTGATAGAGACTGATAGAATAGGCCATAGATATAGCTTTCCAACAGTCCCTATTGTTCTTTCCTTCATAAATCAATTAAGGTTGAAACCCATAGTAATTGGTTGGTTTTTTGTTTACCATAATCGGCATAACACATTATAGAGATGTTTTTTACTCCTGATTCATGTATTTGATGGGCAATGACAGGGTAACAGTGGTACCTATATTCAACTCTGAGCTTATCATAAGACCACAATCATCCCCTCCAAATAATTTAAGTCTTTCATCTACATTTCCAAGACCATAGCCCTTTGTATTGCTATTTTCTTGGTTTATAATCTTTTCAAGCTGCTCCTGGTTCATTCCTTGACCATTATCTTTTATAGTAATTACTAATTTATCATCTTCCTCTTTTACATTAATAACAAGCCGACCGTCGCTCCCTTGGTTGTGCAGAATTCCATGGTTGAGCGCATTTTCTACTAAAGGCTGCAGAGATAATTTAGGAATAAGACATTCCATGAGACTATTTTCTATATTAATATCTATAGTAGTAATATTGCTAAACCTTTTTTGCATTATGCCAATATAAGCCTGAATTAGCTCCAACTCATCATGAAGCGTAACAACATCTCTGCCTTTACTCAAACTCAAGCGGAAATATTTTGAAAAGGCATTAATCATCCATATACTGTCTTTCTTGCGATCCTCTAAAATCATCCACTTGATGGAATCTAAAGTATTGTATAGAAAATGAGGATTAATTTGCGCCTGTAAAGCTTTTAATTGATAATCACGTGCTTTCAATTTTGCTTCATAGGATTCTTCCATTAGCCTTTTGATAGTGACAACCAAGTGGTTGGCATTATTTTCTAACAATGCTAGTGATGTATTATTTTTTATTTTCTGCGAAGTTATATTGTCAACCTGGTCTATTCCTTCATTATTTAGAAGCATAATAGCTGTATTGATTCGTTTTACCGTATTTTCAATAATACTGGAATATATTAAGATTAATGAAATTACGAAAACTACTACAACAGCTATAATCAGTAGAACACGCAAAACGTCAAAGGAAAAAACATCTGAACCATAAACTGCAGATGCGGGTAATCTCATAACAAGGTACCAATCTGTTGCGCTCAATTTTGAAAATGCCACAAGATCGGCATTTTTACTCATACTGCCGCTCATATGTCCTGTTTTATTCATTAATACGGTGCTTAGTTCAACCTCAGAAAGTCCCTCTTTACCAATCAAGGTGGGATCAGGATGAGAAATAATAACTCCACCTGAATCTACCAGGTAAATTTCTTCATCAATGCTGATACCGGCAGAAAAAATCCTGCTAAGCTTGGTCTCTTCAATATCTAATTGTAGTATACTTGCGATTTCATCATAATTGGTTTTGCTGGAAATTGTCATTCTACAGGATATAATATTGGATAAACCTCTTCCTTCATAAATACGTGCCCCATAGGTTTTTAACCAAATAACACCTCGTTTATAGGTTTCATCGGTTTGCTCTGTAAGCTCTGGTAGAGAATAGAAGGTTTCCTGCTGATTTGCATAAATTTTACCAGAAGGGACATATAAACGTATTTTACTTATCATGTGTTTTCCTTCATAAGCTGAAACCAGAGATTTGAGTTCATCATATTCTTCAAACTGCGTTTCAATATCAGTACTGCCACTTCTAATATAAGGATAGGCTGTACTAAGAATAGAAAGGGCACTCTCAGAAATTTGTTCAAAACGATAATCTAAATTGTTCTTTATTTGACTGACAGCTAATTGCATATTGTTAGAAAGCTCATCCTCAATGATATTTGCCGAATGGACGGAATATAAATATACAATAAGTGTGAGCGGTATAACTACACTAAAAGCAAAAAGAGCTATTGCCCGTTTGGATAAGCGTATTTTATCACTATATATAATTAGACTGGAAATTTTCTCGAGAAACTTAAATCGCTTCATAGACAATTCCTTTCTGCACCGATTCCTTATGCCAAGATTATTGCTCAGAAGATGATATTGCAATATTCCTATATTCACTAGGTGAGATTCCTACATATTTCTTGAATAAACGAGAAAAATAGCTTGGTGATAAATAGCCAACCTCATAACATACATCATAGAGTTTAATGTACGGATCTGACAAAAGCTTTTTTGCTCTCTCAAGTCGGGTCATAGTTAAATAATCATTTATTGTAGTTCCTGTAACTTGTTTAAACAATACGCACAAATATGTGGGTGTCAAGAAAACATCCTTTGCTAAGGTGCTTATTGATATCTGCTCCTTAAAATGATCTTCAATGGTTTTCCGTACCTGATTGATGATAGTATGGGAATATGTTTTGCTCATGCTGCTCATGAGGGTTGCCACCTCAAAATATAGCCTTTGGATCAGGAGACACTGTTCTTCAAAATCCGCACAGCACAGGAAATTATCTAAAATCCTACGCTGATTGGAATAATCACTTTTTTTATTTATCTTTATATCTGTTACGATTCGAGTAGGGAGAAGTAGTAAAAAAATCATTAAATTCTGCTCTTCATCCTGATGAAAATTTTCTTTTATTATATTAAAAAGCTCTTCAAGTACCTTTGATACCTGTTCAGTGTTTCCACTGCTCAAACATTCCTGCAAGCTTTTCTCAGCATTTTCTTTATATTCCTTCAGACTTTCGTCCATTTCATATTTATCAACGGAAACAGCCAGGGCATCATCAAGCAAGTATCTCTTGCTTATAGCATTGGATGCATTCTCATAGGATGTTTTTATATATTGAAGTCCCTTAAATCTGTCACTAATACCAATGGCTACTGGTAAATTCATGACACCATTGAGACGTTTGTTTAGATTTTCAGAAACTTCAAGGAGAGTCTCCTCATATTCATCTTCTAATAAGGATAGTATTATTACATATTCACCTTGTTTATTTTCAAAGCAAATGGTATCACTATACTGTTTTCCAACTTCTGTGCATTCGTTTTGTATTTGGAGAGATAGAAGCTGACGCTCACGTTCTGATAAGACATGAAAAGTGCTGTAAACGCGCTGTATTTGCACTACTAATACGCAGTAGTGCATTTCATCATTCAAGGGAATATTCAAAAACGCTATGCGTTCCTTCATTATATCCAGATTTTCGAAATCATCACGGATCATTGTAATAAAAAAGCGCTCCTGTAAAAGTGGAAAACTCTGATTTAAGAGATTTTCCATATCAGCCAGGTTTTTTTTACTTTCATTTTCCATATTCATAGTATTAACTACACGACTAACGGTGTCTTCGAGCTCGTCCAAATCGATGGACTTGAGAATATAGTCAACAGCCTCGACTTTAAGAGCTTTTTTAAGATACATAACATCATCATGACCACTAATAAATATTATCTTTATATCTGGATAGAGCTCTCGTAAATTCTTTGCCAATGTTATTCCGTCCATATAAGGCATGAGGACATCAGTAAGCACCAGGTCAATCTTATTATCCTTTACAAACTGAAATGCTTTTTGTCCATCGGAAAGATCGGCGACTACCTCAATGTTATGGGCACTCCAATCAAAGTGCTTTTTTAAGCCTTGACGTACCAAATCTTCATCATCAACAATTATAGCTTTATACATAATTATGCCCATGCCCAGCATTTCGCACAAGAACATCAAAGGAAATGTTCATTTCCTTGACAGAAATGGCATGGGCTCGGTACCTCCTCGATTTATTTTATATAATTTCTTTCAACATTTTTACGTCTACTATCTAATATTCGAATTATATGTCATTTATATATCGTAATGAGTTTTGTATTAATATGTGTATCTATACAAATATCCTATGCCAGGAATGGGATAGGTACCATTGAAACCATGCTTTGCTTATGCGTACATGCGATGATTTGAAATTCATTTTTGCTTAAAAATAGTATAGACTCCTAAGTTAAGCTGAGAACATATATCAAATACACAAAGGAAATCCATGTGCCAAGTATACCACAGAAGCTGACGGCCCAACAATATTATAAATTACCATTTATAGAAGATAGTTGGATTTTAGTATATACAAATTCCAAAAAAATATCAGAAAATGGATAAGTTTGTGGTAGCTGTATAGAAGATAAATATAAGGTGATGTACTATTTGTTTGATAACTATCACTATCCTTCACTCATTTTTCTGTTCTGTTGACTTGAATATATAAAATGCTATATTTAAAGAAAATACTTATCTTTTGCTAAGTACATTCTATTGATTGAAAGGATATTCTCCAACGCTTTTGAGTTGGGTTCCGATTACAACAATGGGATATGCTATTAGTTGAACATGGGTGATATTATGCGAACTTATTATGTTGATATTTTATATAAGTCAAACATGGTCTAAAACCTTCGCCTTTAGGCGAGTTTAAGACCATGTTTGGATTGTTCTTAGACCATGTTTGGATTGCAAGTTTTCTTTTTGACTTTTAGGAGGCTTCAGCCTCAATCCGAACTATCGGATTTAGCCGATAGTATTTGACTTTTGTTTACATAAATAATATGATTCATAGGAGGATAGCATGGGTGAAATTCAATACACAAAAATCATCAAAACCGTAATAGAAACAGATGTCCTTGTTATAGGCGGCGGAACTGCGGGCTTTGGAGCAGCAGTGGCGGCGGTACGTAATGGAGCTAATACGCTTCTAATTGAGCGTTTAAGCATGCTTGGTGGTATGGCTACAGCAGGTCTCGTGGGTCCATTTATGACTTGCTACGATAATGATGCAGAGGAACAATTGGTAAAGGGCATCTTTGATGAACTTTGTCTGCGTACTGAAGCTCGTGGTGGTGCTATTCATCCTTCTAAGGTTGAAGGTATGACGTCTTATTCATCGTATTATATGGCAAGCCATAGACATGTTACTCCATATCAGTCAGAGGTGCTTGCTGTCGTAATGGAAGAAATGCTCACTGAAGCAGGTGCACAATTACTTTTCAATGTACAGGTTACCGATTGCATTACTAAAGACGGGAAAGTCGATTGTGTTATTGTCAATATGAAGGAAGGTATTGCTGCAATTCGTGCAAAGCTATTCATAGATTGCACTGGTGATGCTGATGTGGCTTATTTTGCAGGAGTACCTACGTGGCTTGGCAAAAAGGAAACGAGTGTTATGCAACCAACTTCCCTTTTCTTTGAAGTTGGTAATATTGACCGTGAAAAATATTTAGGAGAACTTGAGGCCAATAAGTCTAATCTTGACAACCACGTCGCCAATTGCTTTGCAGAGTACGTGCAGGAAGCCAAGCGTAACGGAGACTGGACAATTGACCGCAATGAATTAGGTAATTATGAGCAGAATATACCTGGAAGATGGAAGATTAATACCACTCGTATGACACAAATTGATGCTACGAAGACATCAGATATAACAAAAGCTCTTATAGAAGGAAGACGTCAAGTACAGGAAGTTGTTGCATTTATGAAAAAATACCTCCCTGGCTGTGAGGATATTCAGCTTATTCAGGTAGCTACTGCGCTTGGTGTTCGTGAAACACGGCACATTGTTGGGAAATACGAGCTTACAGCAGAAGATATACTTTCGCGCAAGCACTTCGATGATGCAATATGCACCTTTGGATATGCCATCGATGTACACAATTCAACAGGAGGTGGAGTTACATTTACCTGCGTTGACAAATACTACACCATACCTTACCGCTGTCTGATTCCCGAGAACTGCGACAATATGCTTGTTGCAGGGCGTAGTATCTCTGGATCCTCGGAGGCTGCAGCAAGCTATCGCGTTATGCCCGCTTGTATAGCGATGGGGCAGGCGGCAGGCACAGCAGCTGCAATAGCGTTAAGAAATGATGTTCGTCCCGAGGATGTGGATATCCTTAATTTACGAAATACTCTGATTGAACAAGGTGCTGTAATCAAAGATTAATTTCTTTATAAACATAAACTATATAAATGAAGGAGACTAAAACTATGAAAACCCTCCAAAAAAAATATGATGTTGTGGTAATTGGCGGTGGCCCGGGTGGCATACCTGCAGCAATTGCAGCAAGCAGAAATGGTGCAAAAGTACTTTTGGTAGAGAAGAATGGTTATCTTGGTGGTAATTTAACTATTGGTTTGCCATTGCTTGGGTATTTAGACAAAGATGGTAAGCCTGTAACTGCGGGTATTGCACAGGAACTTGTTGATGAACTAAAAAAGCGTAATTCCTGTACAGATCATTATCCTTGTCCTATGCATAATTCGGTAACACTTTATGACCATGAAATTTTTAAAGTCGTTGCATTTGAAATGTGTCTCAATGCAGGCGTTGAAATGCTCCTTCATACTGAGATTATCGATACCATCGTAGATAATGGTAAGATTAAAACAGTTACGCTATTTGGAAAGGGTTATTATATTGAGGTAGAGGCTGCTGTCTTTATTGATGCCAGCGGGGATGGTGACATGGGCTATATGGCTGGTGCTACCTACAACATGGGTCAAAAGGACACTGGGGCATTGCAACCGCCTACTCTTATGTTTACTTTAGGTAATGTTGATACCGACAAGACAATAGATTTCATTGCAAGCGATCCCGAACAGATGCGTTTATGTGATACTATTGAATGTGATTTTGACAAGTACAATGCCGATTTTTTCCGTTCAAACCCACACCATGTAATGGTGGGCTTGCGTAAGCTATTCCTAGAACTTAAAGCAAAAGGCGAGTTGCCTGTTGATAGAGATACTCTTATATACATCAAAAGTCTAATTCCTGGTGAGGTGCACATTAATTCTACTCGACATCTAGGAATAAACGGTAGTGATGTACTGGATTTGACCCGTTCAGAGATTGATGGTCACCTACAGATTCCTAAACTGGTGGAAACACTCAAAAAGTATGTGCCTGGGTTTGAAAACTGCTATATAACTCAGATATATCCTTCCATGGGTATACGTGAAACCCGTCGTTTTGCAGGTATCTGCGAGTTGACTGAGGACAAAATTATGGTGGGCGACGTGCCGGCAGATACTGTGGGACTAGGTTCCTACATCATTGACATCCATGAGGGTAACGGTGCAGGTACTATTGTTAAGCGCATAAAGCCATACGGTATTCCATACGGATGTACGGTTAGTAAGGATATTGACAACCTTATGTTAAGTGGTAGATGTGCTTCCTTGGATGCGGTAGTTATGAGCTCCGCAAGGGTAATGCCAACCTGCATGGCCATAGGCGAGGCAGCTGGTGTGGGCGCTGCACTAGCAGTCAAGCAGAATATTCTTCCCGCTCAAGTGGATGTGAACGAAGTTCGTAGCATTCTTCGCAATGCCAACGTAATACTGGAACCTGCTGAATAAAATACACTAATAAGCCATGGAATATCCTTTGGGGTTATCCATGGCTTATAGCTAATTTACGTTTTTTTCATTACTATTTGTGTACGCGCTATGCGCGTAGATGGGGGATAATATGAAACATGGTATTTATTACGCATATTGGGAGCAAGAATGGGAAGCTGACTACAAATATTATATTGAGAAGGTTGCAAAACTTGGTTTTGATATACTCGAAATAGCGGCCTCACCTATACCTTTTTACAGTGACAAGCAGATTAATGAACTCAGAGCATGTGCCAGTGGCAATGGAATTACTCTTACAGTAGGTCATGGGCCTAATGCAGAACAAAACCTGTCTTCTCCTGACCCTGCTATTCGCAAAAATGCTAAAGCCTTTTATACAGATTTGCTCAAACGTCTTTACAAGTTGGATGTACATCTAATCGGTGGGGCTATATATTCTTATTGGCCAGTAGATTACACAAAGACAATTGACAAAAAAGGTGATTGGGATCGCAGTGTTGAAAGTGTTCGCGAGGTTGCTCAGATAGCTGAAGCTTGTGGAGTGGATTTCTGTCTTGAGGTTCTTAATAGATTTGAGAATTATTTGATTAACACCGCAAAAGAGGGTGTGGATTTTGTAAAAGAGGTTGGACATAGTAACGTAAAGGTAATGCTTGATACCTTCCATATGAATATCGAGGAGGATAGTATCGGGGGCGCAATTAGGACCGCAGGCTCTTATTTGGGACATTTACACACTGGAGAATGTAATCGTAAGGTTCCTGGTAGAGGAAGAGTTCCGTGGAATGAAATTGGCGAGGCACTGGCTGATATAGGCTATACTGGAAGCGTTGTTATGGAACCCTTTGTTAGAATGGGCGGAACTGTTGGGTCGAATATTAAGGTCTGGCGCGATATTAGCAACGGTGCAGATGAGGAAAAACTGGACAGGGAAGCACAGGCTGCACTTAATTTTTCAAGATACATGTTAGAAAATCGTAAACTGTAATCAATACTTAGTGGGTTGCCCTATTAAAAAATAATTTGATAACGGAGATATAAATATGGATATTATTGAGAAATTTAAACTTATAGGAAAGAAAGCATATGTAACTGGTGGAGCAAGGGGAATAGGAAAATGTGCTGCGATTGCATTAGCAGAAGCAGGAGCTGATGTGGCAATTGTTGACATGGATATTCATGAGGCAGAAAAGACTGCAAAAGAACTAGAAGTATTTGGGGTGAAAAGTATTGCAATAAAGACAGACGTTACAAACCCCGATGATGTGAATAAAATGATTGATACAATATTAGAAGCCTTCGGTACAATAGATATTGCTTTTAATAACGCAGGTATATGTAATAATGTGAAGGCTGAAGAAATGTCCTATGAAGCATGGAAAAAGGTTATAGACGTAAATTTAACAGGAGTATTTCTTACATCACAGGCAGTAGGTCGTGTAATGATAAAAAATGGTAAGGGAAGCATAATAAATACTGCATCAATGTCAGGGCATATTGTAAATACACCTCAGCCACAGAGTGCCTACAATGCATCTAAAGCTGGAGTAATAATGCTTACAAAATCATTGGCTGTTGAATGGGCACCCTACAATGTGAGAGTTAACTGCATAAGTCCAGGTTATATAGGTACAGAGATGACGTTAAAGGCTACAGATTGGATTCCTTCATGGACTCAGGCAACACCGGTAAAACGCATGGGTACTCCTGAGGAGCTACAGGGAGCCATTATTTACCTTGCAAGTGATGTATCTAGCTTTACTACTGGCTCTGATATAGTAGTTGATGGGGCATTCACTTGTATTTAAATTTCAAAAGCACAATTTAGATTTAAAAGAGACTGTAGGAGTTTATGTGTATATTAGCGCTTAATCTTCCTACAGTTTTTAATTTTCATAAGCAATGTTGGCTTGCCAACTTGTGTTGTTTAGTTATATTTTATTAAATTTAATGGTTGCTTTAACTTAAATAAGGGTAACATAGCTGTATAAAATTTAAAAACTAATATTGTTAAAGGGATGGTACTAACATGATAACTAGAAAAATAATAGAAAAGGATCAAGCTATGAATGCAATTTCTAACGGAGAGTTTGAAAAAAATATAATATCTTCAAATAGTAATGTTGTTTTAATTCTAACTCAGGATTGGTGTCCTCAATGGATGAATATGAAAAGCTGGGTTTATGGACTAGATATTAATCAGGATATTGATATTTATGAACTTGAATATAATAAGGTTGATTATTTTGATAGCTTTAGGACATTTAAGGAAGATCAATTGGGAAATGAAAATGTGCCTTATTTGAGGTTTTATAAGAATGGAAAATTAATAGAGGAAACAAACTTCATAGGTAAGGATAGGTTTATCGAAATTATAAATACAAATTGAAGCTGTGATATGTGGCAAAAACAAAAAACATGAAAAACATGATCAAAACAGGATAGAAAACGTTTGTAGCCTATTATTGACGGTATATTAAATAGGTGCTATAATAATTTTAACTTACAGCATTTTCAATTATTTTGAATTATTTTGATTGTTTTTTTCAAATTTAATATAAACAGGTTGATGATGGAAAAAAAGATGTATCTGATATAGTTATAGAGAGCCAACGGTTGGTGGAAGTTGGTATTATGGATGCATGTATAACTCGTTCCGGAGAACTGACACCAAAGAAATTATGTGTTTCAAGTAAGTGTCAGCGATAGCTTCGTTATAGCTATAGAGCACAGATGCGCGTCTGATTTGCTCACTGAGGATACAGTTTAAATTAATTGTATTGAATCAGGGTGGTATCACGGTGGAATTATTCCCTCGTCCCTGCATTATAGCAGAGTCGAGGGTTTTTTTATACCCAAATATATGGTGAGAAATAATTAAAAGGAAACTTAAAGGGTAATACCAAATAGCACTTACTAGCAAAATGGGAGGAGTGCAGAGGCATACATTGGAAAAGGAGGGTTGCTTATGGAATTGACAGGTGCACAGGTATTAGTAAAATCATTAGAACTAGAAGGAATATCTACAATATTTGGTTATCCAGGTGCAGCAATATGCCCCTTTTATGATGCTTTACTGGACTCAACCATTACACATATTCTAACAAGAAATGAACAGGGAGCAGCTCATGCAGCGAGCGGATATTCCCGTGTGACTGGGAAAACTGGCGTATGCGTTTCCACCTCTGGCCCTGGAGCAACTAATCTGATTACAGGGATAGCAACTGCTTATTCTGATTCTATTGCGATGGTTGCAATTACAGGGCAGGTTTCATTGGACCTAATAGGAAGAGACGTTTTTCAGGAAGTAGATATTACTGGGGCAACAGAGCCCTTTTGCAAGCACAATTATCTTGTGAAGGACATTAAAGAGCTGCCAAGAATTATAAAGGAAGCCTTCCACCTTGCAGCAACAGGAAGACCAGGACCAGTACTAATAGATGTTCCTATTGATATTCAAACCCAGAGTGTTGATTTTCAATATCCTAAGACAATTGATATTAGAGGCTATAAACCAAACTACAAGGGCCATCCGCAGCAGATTAAAAGGATTGCTGAAGCAATATCAAAAGCAAAGTCACCTCTTATATGTGCAGGAGGAGGGGTTATTTGCGCAAAGGCTTCTCATGAGTTGAATAGACTTGTAGAAAAATGCGGTATTCCAGTAGTAACAACTCTTATGGGCATAGGTGCTATACCTAGTGATAATCCATTGAATTTAGGAATGTTAGGCTCCCACGGGGTATATGCAGCAAACTATGCGGTAAGTAATGCGGATCTGCTTATTCTAATAGGAGCTAGAGTGGGAGACCGAGCTTTAGGTACTGCTGAAAAGATAGCCAAGAAAGCTAAAATTATTCATATAGATATAGATCCTGCTGAGATTGGTAAAAATGTCAGCACAACTATTCCTGTAGTTGGAGATGCAAAGCTGATACTTGAGGATTTAAATAAGGTTATTCAAACAGGAGATACTGCAGGTTGGGTCAGTACAGTTAAGGAAAGTAAAGAGAAGAATAGGAATCTCAAGGATAGTAACGATGATAAGGTTAATCCAAGATTACTTATCAGCAAGTTGTCTAAGAGATTGGATGAGGCGGCAATAATGGCAACTGAGGTTGGTCAAAATCAGATATGGGCGGCCAATAACTTTGTAGCAAGAAAGCCTGGAACCTTTATAACCTCTGGGGGACTTGGAACTATGGGGTACGGATTGCCCGCAGCCATTGGTGCCAAGCTGGGAAACCCAAAGAGCACTGTTGTAATGGTAGGCGGCGATGGTAGTTTTCAAATGTCTATGCCAGAATTAGGTACTATTAAGCAAACTGGAATAGGGATTAAGATACTTATTTTGAACAATTCAAGATTAGGAATGGTACGTGAACTGCAGAAGAACAAATATAATGGAAGATACTCTCAGATATTCTTAGATAGCAACCCGGATTTTGTAAAGCTTGCTCAGGCATATGGGTTTAATGCTGAAAGAATATCAAATAATGGGCAGATAGATGGCGCATTAGAAAGATTTCTGGAAGATGACAGGACATATGTTTTAGAATGTATTATTGCTCCTGAGGAGCCCACAGTTTAAGAAAATTGCTTAGCTGAGTAAAGTAGTTAAAAATTCTGATATATGTAATTTAAGCTGAGTTAGTTCAATTGGTAATCCTGTTTTAATATGCAGGTGAGAGGGGGATTTAAAAAATGGCAAAGTATACTCTTTCGGTATTAGTAGAGAATCGTTCAGGAGTATTATCACGAGTGGCAGGACTGTTTAGCAGAAGGGGCTTTAATATTGATAGTCTAGCTGTTGGAGTTACTGAAGACCCTGAGGTCTCAAGAATGACAATAGTAGTAAATGGTGATGAGTACACTGTTGAACAGGTGAGCAAGCAGCTTAACAAGCTGATAGATGTTATAAAAATAAGAGTATTGGAACCCTCTGACTCGGTAAGTCGTGAGCTTGCTCTTATAAAAGTAAATGCTACGACAGCAACTAGATCTGAAATAATTCAGATAGTTGAGATATTTAGAGCAAAGATAGTGGATGTCTCCAAGAGTACACTGACAGTTGAAATATCTGGTGGAAGTGAGAAGGTGGCGGCCCTTGAAGATATGCTAAAGCAATTTGGTATAAAGGAGATAGTTAGAACAGGCACTATTGCTATTGAAAGAGGAAACAAGTACATTAAGGCTGGAAACAATGAAGAATAGTGAAGCTTCTCGATTTGCTATATATCAGATTTTAGCTTAAATAAGATAAAAATAAAATATAAACAAGTGATAAATATATAGCAGACGAGTTTCAAAATATAAACACTACGCAATTCATAGAATTGTAATTAATAATCAGGAGGTATTTTAAAATGGCAAAAATGTATTATGATAGCGATTGTAATTTTCAATTACTAGAGGGCAAAACAGTAGCAGTTATAGGATATGGAAGTCAAGGTCATGCTCATGCCCAGAACTTGAAGGACAGTGGAGTTAATGTAGTTGTAGGTTTAGCACCAAACTCTTCAAGAAGAAAACAGGTAGAAGCAGATGGTTTAAAGGTTTACGACACAGCAGCAGCAGCAAAGCTAGCAGATATCATTATGATATTGACACCGGACCAAACTCAAAAAGCTATGTACGATGAGAGCATTGCTCCAAACTTAGAAGCAGGAAATATACTGATGTTTGCTCATGGTTTCAACATAATTTACAACTTGATTGTTCCACCAGCGGATGTTGATGTAATTATGGTTGCTCCAAAGGGCCCTGGACACACAGTTAGAAGCCAGTACAAAGAAGGAAGAGGAGTTCCTGCATTAATAGCAGTTGCACAAAATGCATCGGGTAAGGCAAAGGAATTTGCATTGGCATATGCTTCCGGTATAGGAGCAGGTAGAGCTGGAATACTTGAAACAACATTTAGAGAAGAGACAGAAACTGACCTATTCGGTGAGCAGGCTGTACTATGTGGTGGTGTTACCGAGCTAATGAAGGCAGGTTTTGAAACACTTGTAAATGCAGGCTATCAACCTGAGATTGCTTACTTTGAATGTGTACATGAGATGAAGCTAATAGTTGATCTTATAAATCAGGGTGGCTTTGCTGAAATGAGATACTCTATCAGTGATACTGCTGAATATGGTGATTATGTAACAGGTAGGAGAATAATCACTGACGAGACTAGAAAAGAAATGAAGCAGGTACTTAGAGAAATCCAGGATGGAAAATTTGCTTCTAATTGGATAACAGAAAATGCTGCAGGTGGAAGAGCAAACTTCCTAGCAATGAGGAGAAATGAAGCAGAACATCAGGTGGAAGTAGTTGGTGCAGAGCTGAGAAAAATGATGAGCTGGCTCAAGAAATAGTATAGACAATATGAATGTAATAATGTTAGGGATAAATAATTTGGGATAAGGGGGTATTCGCATGGCGAGAAGAATTAAAATATTTGATACTACGCTAAGAGATGGTGAGCAAACACCGGGGGTAAATCTCAATCTACAAGAGAAGATGGAAATTGCAAAGCAACTTGTAAGGCTGGGCGTGGACGTTATTGAAGGTGGTTTTGCCATAGCTTCACAGGGCGATTTTGAATCAATAATGACACTTTCAAAAAATATAAAGGGTGTATCAATAGCTAGCCTCTGCCGTGCAGCAGAAAAAGACATTGATAGGGCCTGGGATGCTGTAAAGTATGCAGAGAGTCCAAGAATTCATACTTTTATTGCAACTTCAGACATTCATATGAAGTATAAATTGAAGATGACAGAAGAGGAAGTATTAGAGAGAGCTGTAGCAATGGTTAAACGTGCAAAAGGCTATTGCTCTGATGTAGAATTTTCTGCTGAGGATGCAAGTAGAACAAACGAAAAATTCTTGATGAGAATAGTTGAAGCTGTTATTTCGGCAGGTGCTACAGTTGTTAATATTCCTGATACTGTTGGATATGCAACACCTATAGAATTCGGAAGATTAATAAAGAATATTAGAAACAATGTACCCAATATTGATAAAGCAGAAATCAGCGTTCATTGCCATAACGATCTTGGTATGGCTGTTGCTAATTCACTTGCAGCCGTAGAAAATGGGGCAGCTCAGGTTGAATGTACTATTAATGGCCTTGGAGAAAGAGCTGGTAATGCAGCTGTTGAAGAGCTTATAATGGGTCTTAATACAAGAAGAGATTATTATGATATTACCCACAAAATAGACACTACACAGATATATAGATCAAGCAGATTGGTTTCCAGCTTAACAGGCGTGAGTGTTCAGCCAAACAAGGCTATAGTTGGTGCTAATGCTTTTGCTCATGAATCTGGAATACATCAGCATGGTGTGCTTTCAGAAAAAACTACCTATGAAATAATGACACCTGAATCTGTTGGTCTTGGTAAAAATAGAATGGTTCTTGGCAAGCTGTCTGGTCACCATGCCTTTGAAGAAAGGCTAAAGGAAATGGGCTATGCATTATCTCCAGAAGATATAAAGACTGCATTTGAAAAATTTAAGGACCTAGCAGACAAAAAGAAGGTTGTTACCGACAAAGATATTGAGGCTCTTGTTGATGAAAACATAGCTGTACCTGATATATTTGTAATTGAAAGCTTCCAGATTAATAGCGGCAACAAGATGATTTCCACATCTACTGTAAGTATTAGGAAGGAAGATGAAATTATTACGGAGGCTGCCACAGGAGATGGGCCAGTTGACGCTGCTTTTAATGCAATTGAGCGAGCAACAGGTATAAGTGCAGAGTTGGTTCATTATCGTATTAAGGCTGTTACAGAAGGTAAGGATGCTCTTGGTGAAGTAACTGTGAAGATTTCCTGTAATGATAATGTATATTTGGGTAAGGGTGTAAGTACTGATATTATTGAAGCAAGTGTTAAGGCATATCTGAATGCTATTAATAGATCTATAAGTGAAATAAGTAATAATAGTACAATAGGTGCAGAAATAATTAGCTAATAGGAGCCGCTAAAAAAGCAGCTCCTTAAAGGGGTTGCTTTTTTTTACCTATTAAATATAATTGTTATTGGTAGAAGAAATATACTTAAGTAGTATACTTGTAAATTACTGATATTCAATAGGAAGGAATGCAGAAAATGAAAAAGTTTTCCTTACTTTACAAAACATTAGAAGAAAACAATCAATAAATTGGGGAATAGTGCTTAAGAGCACAATGCTCAATATTGTTAAATAGTATATACGTTTTATCACTATAAATCATAGGAGGAGGTGCCACGTCCATACCATTTGTTTCAAGGTATTTTTAGCAAAATGTTGGGCATGGACAAAATTATGTCAAATAAGATAATTATATATGATTCAACCTTAAGAGATGGTGCACAAGCGTTAGGAATCTCATTTACTGTTGAGGATAAGCTTAAAATAGCAGATAAACTTGACAAACTGGGTGTTGATTATATTGAGGCTGGAAACCCAGGCTCAAATCCAAAGGATTTGGAGTTCTTTGAGAAAGCTCTTAAGTTGAAGCTTACAACCTCAAAAATAATTGCCTTTGGGGCAACCAGACGTGCAAATATAAAGGTTGAGGAAGATGCAAATGTGCAGTCGTTGCTTAAGGCAGGTACTAGCGCAGTGGCTGTGTTTGGAAAGGCATGGGATTTTCAAGTTACAGAGATACTTAAAACTACACTGGATGAAAATCTCAAAATGATACATGATACCATTAAGTTCTTTAAGCACAACGGGAGGACGGTTGTGTATGATGCAGAACATTTTTTTGATGGATATAATGCTAATCCAGAATATGCAATAAGTACACTTAAAACTGCATATGAGGCCGGTGCGGACAGTATATGTCTGTGTGATACAAAGGGGGCAAGTCGGCCTTCACAGATAGCAAAAATTACAGACTTAATTATCAGAGAGGTGGGTTGTACCATTGGTATTCATTGTCATAATGATAATGGTATGGCTGTGGCAGGCTCGATTGCTGCTGTTGAAGCAGGTGCTGTTCAAGTACAGGGGACAATAAACGGATTTGGAGAAAGGTGTGGCAATGCAAATCTTTGTACAATAATACCTAATTTACAACTCACAATGAACTATGAATGTATCCCCAGTAAGAACATGGAAAACCTGACTTCAGTAGCAAGGTCTATAAGTGAGATCGCTAATATCATCCATGACGAGAGGGCTCCTTTTGTAGGTAACTGTGCTTTTGCTCACAAAGCTGGTATGCATTCGGACGCAGTTAATAAAAACACATCAGCTTATGAGCTGATTAACCCTCAATTAGTTGGAAATCAGCGAAATATACTTATGTCAGAAGTGGCAGGTAGAAGTGCTGTAATGAATTTAATTAACCAGGTTGACCAATCTATTACAAAGGATTCACCTGAAACAAAGAGAATAATTGAACGCCTCAAGGAGCTAGAATATGAGGGCTATCAATACGAGGGTGCTGAGAGTTCCTTTGAATTAGTAATTCGTAAAATACTAGGAAAATATAAGTCATTCTTTGAACTTAAGGAGTTCAAAGTTATAGTAAATGAACCAAATGTTAATAGCGTTAATTCAGCTGCGATGATAAAAATTTCTGTTGGAGATCAAACTGAAATAACAGCAGCTGAAGGAGATGGACCGGTAAATGCTTTAGACAAGGCCTTAAGGAAGGCTTTAGAGAGATTTTACCCTCAGATAGCAGATATTAAGTTAACAGACTACAAGGTTAGAGTGCTGGACTCCAATTTTGCAACAGCTTCAAAAGTAAGAGTTTTAATTGAAACCACAGATGGCGAAGATGTTTGGACAACAGTAGGAGTTTCTTCCGACATTATTGAAGCCAGCTGGAGAGCCTTAGTAGATTCAGTGGAGCACAAACTAATAAAGAAGACTTAGCTTGTGCCGAGCCTTAGCGAAGGCAGAAGGGTAGTCGCACTTATCCAGGGTCGTACCGCCGCTTAGGCTAGAAAAGTAAGAGCATTAGCGTCGGTAGACATCGGGTAAAGAAGACTTAGCTTGTGCCGAGCCTTAGCGAAGACAGAAGGATAAAACATAATATTTTTTGCTGTTTCAGTAATATTGAAATATTAGATGCATTTTTTCAAGATTCTTGTATAATAGTAATAATAGAAACACTATACTATTTTAAGGGGATCATAAATTGAAGCTTTATGGAAAATTAATTAAGCAAGGAAAAATGATCAAGGAAGCATGCGTAGAGCCACAAAATTCTTCAGGCGATTTTAGGGAGCAACTGGAGGAATGCCTCATAACAGTTTGTAAAGAGCTTGATATTGAGGTTCCAATATGGTTAAAGAAAAATTCCACTGATTTTGGCTTATATAGAAAAACCAGCTTCAATAGTGACCATTTTGGTGAGGCTATTACATTTGATAGATTTGAGATAGTACTGTATTAATACTCTCACATGAAAAATAAAAGACTTTAGTATGTACACTCCCGTTGGATAACTTCCAACGGGTTTTTTATTAACATAAGCAATGTTGTCTTTCCAACTTGCATTATATATACTATCAGTATGTTGTAAAGAAAATATTTATATTGTGGTATATAATAAAGTTATGTAAACTATAACATAGAGATTACAGGTGTTTAAAAATTTAATTATAATGGGAGGGTAGAATAAATCTTGATGGTAACAATAAATAGAAAAATTGTTACTGAAAAAGAAGTTTTAGAAAATAAAGTTTTACTATGCTTGGTGGTCCTTAAACCCTGCAAAAGAGCTAGGAATTGAAAAGAAAAAAGGTAGTCTTGAAGTTGGAAAGTATTTAGATATAGTTGTTTTAGATGAAGCATTTAATGTTCAACAAACTATTGTAGAAGGAAAAACATTATTCAAAATTTAAACTAAAATTGAGGGGTGCCTTAAAATGAAATTAATCAAAGTCAATGATTACAATGAAATGAGCTTGAAGGCTGCAAAAATAATAGCAAGTCAAATAACTTTACATTCAAATAGTGTTTTAGGATTAGCGACAGGTGACACTCCGCTAGGTATGTATAAAGAACTAGTAAACTTATATAATAAAAAAGAATTAGACTTTGCAGATGTAAAAAGTTTTAATTTAGATGAATATTATGGACTTGATATAAACAATAGCCAGAGTTATTACTACTTTATGATGAATAACTTACTTAAGCATATAAATATCCCATCTGAAAATATAAACATACCAAATGGAAGTGCTGAGAATATTGAAGAAGAATGTTTAAGATATGAAAAGAAAATTAGAGAAGCTGGTGGAATAGATATTCAAGTACTAGGGATAGGTGTAAATGGGCATATTGGGTTTAATGAACCAAACGTTAGTTTTGAAGCTAATACACATTTAGTTACACTAGATAAGATGACAATTGAATCAAATTCTAGATTCTTTAAAAATAAAGAGGAAGTACCAACTAGGGCAATAAGTATGGGTATTGGTACAATTATGAGCTCTAAGAAAATATTACTTCTGGCTTGTGGCAGTTCTAAAGCTGAGATTATTGCTAAAGCAATAAAGGGTAAAATCACTCCAGAGATTCCTGCTTCTATACTTCAGCTTCATAAGGATGTGACAGTAATTGTAGATGAGGAAGCAGCTGTTAACTTATCCTGAGCTAACCAGCTATAATCCCTGCTCTTTTGAGTGTTGATAAGACCTGGTAAGCTCCTGATTACGAGTTCTAAGCTTCCGCTGGAAGCACCCTTGGAATCTTAGAGCTTGTTATAGGTTACGACTTGCCAATGATGAACCTATTGGCTATTGAATATACAAAAACTATTTACAACCCCGATAGGTATAACTTTAATTTGATTATATTTAATACAAGCGTCCAATTTAAGGTAAAAAGGTAAAGTAGTATAACTATAAAAATATACTCAGATAAAATAAGATGCTTGAGGCATACTCAGCAACCCTAGTGTTTTCACAGAATACTAGAGGTTGCTTTTATTTTTTTAATTATATTTTGACAAAGGAGATATAAATTGATATACTTTATAATATAATATTACAAAGTCTATTTATAGAGGGGGATATTTTAAATGTCTTTTCTTATTGGTATCGATTTAGGAACCTCGGGAGTAAAAACTGTATTGTTTGATGAAAGTGGCAAATCTGTGGCAAGTTCTACTGTTGAGTACCCACTTTATCAACCAAATTTAGGTTGGGCAGAGCAAGATCCAGAGGATTGGTGGAAGGGTACTTGCGAAAGCATAAGTAATGTCATGTTAAAAAGTGGTGTGGATAAGCGAGAAGTAAAGGGTGTAGGCTTATCTGGTCAAATGCATGGTGCTGTTTTACTAGATAAAGAGGATAAGGTACTTAGAAATGCAATAATTTGGTGTGATCAAAGAAGTGCAGCTGAGTGTGACCAGATTACTCAACTCATTGGTAAAGAGAGATTGATAGAAATTACAGCAAATCCTGCACTTACAGGATTTACTGCGTCAAAAATAATGTGGGTTAAAAACAATGAACCACAGATTTATGAAAAGACAGCAAAGATATTATTACCTAAAGACTATATAAGACTTAAACTCACTGGAGAATATGCTACAGAAGTTTCTGATGCAAGTGGAATGCAGCTCATGGACATTGCAAAGAGACAGTGGAGCAGTGAAGTCATAGGTAAACTTGGGATTTCCGAGTCCATGTTAGGCAAGATGTATGAATCTCAGGAGGTTACTGGTAAAATTACAGCTTCTGCGGCTGCTATAACCGGTTTAAATGAAGGCACAATAGTGGTAGGCGGAGCTGGAGACCAGGCTGCGGGTGCAGTCGGAAACGGAATTGTTAAGGCTGGTATAGTTTCCTCAACAATAGGCACATCAGGAGTTGTTTTTGCATATACCGACAAGCTCACTATTGATCCGTTAGGAAGAGTGCATACCTTCTGTCATGCTGTTCCAAACACATATCATATTATGGGGGTAACACAAGGAGCTGGCTTGTCCTTAAAGTGGTTCAGAGATATTTTCTGTACAGAGGAACTTGTTACCTCTGAGTTGTCAGACATAGATGTTTACAAGCTGCTCGATGCAGAAGCAGATACTATAAAGCCTTGTAGTGATGGGCTCATCTACTTGCCATATTTAATGGGAGAGAGAACTCCCCATCTAGATCCAAACGCAAAAGGTGTATTTTTTGGATTAACAGCTAAGCACACAAAGCCTCACTTTGTACGTTCAATTATGGAAGGTGTTACATTTAGCCTAAGAGATTGTTTGGAAATTATAAAGGATATGGGCGTTGAGGTTTCAGAAGTCAGAGCTTCTGGTGGTGGTGGTAAGAGCGGTTTATGGAGACAGATGCAAGCTGATATATTTGGAACTAGCATAAACAGAATAAGCTCAGATGAAGGTCCTGCGCTTGGTGTTGCAATTTTAGCTGGTGTTGGAGCCGGAGTTTATAGCAGTGTACCACAGGCTTGCCAAGAGGTAATTAAGGTAAAAGACAGCTTAGCTCCAATTGAAGATAGAATTAAGAAATATGATGATTTCTACAAGCTTTATTCAAAATTGTATAAATCGCTAAAAGGCGATTTTACACAGCTTAATTCTATATTGAAGTAAGAGTTGACCAGCAAGAAGGCTCAAAGAATCAGTGAGGGGAATAGATACATGAAAATGGGAAAAACCGGTAACAATAAGTTTTTAAAGCAATTTAATGAAATATCTTTACTCGATTTGATTCGCAAAAATAGGCAGATATCAAAAGCTGATCTTGCTCAATTGACAGGTCTTTCACCGACTGCTTGTGGGATTATCGTTTCAAACCTATTGGAAAAAAACTATATCAGCGAAGCTGGTATTGGAATATCTAAAGGTGGAAGAAGGCCAACCTTATATGAACTTACGCCAAAAAGCTATTTTTCTATAGGTGTAGATATTGATATAGATTATATTCGATTCATATTAATGGACATTACTGGGCAGGTAGAATATCGGGATAAGATTCCAAGCGGTTTAGTTCAATCAGTATCAGAAGCAATCAAGCTAGTTGAAGGAAAGCTTCATAAGATAATAGAGCAGTACAAAATAAAACCAGACAGATTATTAGGCGTGGGTATCTCTATTCCAGGTATGGTAGACAATATAACACATGAAATTATCTTTGCGCCTAACTTAGGCTGGGAGAGAGTTGATTTAGAAAGCATGATGTCGAGTTTGGACAGCTTTCCAATATATGTTGACAATGAAGCTATGTGCTCAGCAATATGTGAAAACTGGATTGGTAGCTGTACTGAACAAAAGGATTTTGTGTGCATTAACATGAAGTCTGGTATTGGGTCAAGCTTATTTACAGATGGCAATTTGTATAGAGGCTGTTGTGGAAGTGCAGGAGAAATAGGGCATATAATGGTGGAGCAAAATGGACCGAAGTGTGCATGTGGGAACTATGGTTGTTTGGAAGCACTGGTTTCATCCAAGTCATTAGTTGAAAAGGCCAAAAGATTAGTTAAACAGGGTTTAATAGCAGATTTTACTAATGGTTTGGATATTGATGCAATTACCATTGATGACATTATAAGCTGGGCTAAGGATGATAACGAGGCTGCAAGGGTAATTTTAGTTGAAGCTGCAGGATATTTGGGACTTGCAGTGGCCAATTTGATAAATACCATTAACCCTTCAAAAATAGTGTTGGGCAAGGAGTTAGTTAAGCTTTCAGAGGACATCTTAGAGCACTTAAAAAACATAGCTTATGCTAAGGCTCTTAAGTATCCAGCTTCTAGGGTTGAAATAATCACCTCAGAAACTGGAGAGGATACATCAGCACTCGGCGCAGCAATAATACCTTTGAAAAAGCTCTTTGGTTATAGACTATAGAGCATTATATAAAAATAACAAGGAAGCATGTAAAAACTAAAATGGAGGGAAATTATCATGTCAGAAGTATTTAGTGGAATTAAGAAAATTAAATTTGAGGGAAGTGGCTCCGATAATCCGTTAGCATTTAAGTACTATAACGAAGAGGCTGTTATAGGCGGAAAAACAATGAAGGAGCACTTAAGATTTGCTGTTGCATACTGGCATACTTTTGCAGCACCAGGTGCAGATATGTTTGGAGCAGGCTCATATGCAAGACCTTGGAATACAATATCAGATGCAATGGAGATTGCAAAATATAAGGTAGAAGCAAACTTTGAGTTTGTTGAAAAATTAGGAGCACCCTTCTTCTGTTTCCATGACAGAGATATTGCACCTGAGGGAGCAACTCTTGCAGAAACAAATAAAAACCTCGATGTTATTGTAGCAATGATTAAAGATAGAATGAAAACAAGCGATATAAAGCTTCTCTGGGGAACTACTAATGCATTTGGTAATCCAAGATTTATGCATGGTGCATCAACTTCTCCAAATGCAGATATATTCGCATATGCAGCAGCACAAGTTAAAAAAGCAATGGAAATAACTTATGACTTAGGTGGAGAAAACTACGTATTCTGGGGTGGTAGAGAAGGATATGAGACTCTATTAAATACTGACATGAAGCTGGAGCTTGACAACCTAGCAAGATTCTTGAAGATGGCAGTAGATTATGCAAAGGAAATTGGGTTTAAGGGACAGTTCCTTATTGAACCAAAACCAAAAGAACCAACAAAACACCAATATGACTTTGATGCAGGAACAGTTATCGGATTCTTAAAGACTTACGGTTTGGATCCATACTTCAAATTAAATATTGAAGCAAACCATGCGACTTTGGCAGGACACACCTTCCAGCATGAGCTTGCAGTTAGTAGAATAAACAACATGCTTGGAAGCGTTGATGCTAACCAAGGTGATATGCTTCTAGGTTGGGATACAGATCAATTCCCAACAAACATATACGATTCAACGCTTGCAATGCTTGAAATTCTAAAAGCAGGTGGTTTAAATAAGGGTGGTTTGAACTTTGACTCAAAGGTTAGAAGAGGATCCTTTGAACCAGCAGATTTATTCTATGGACACATTGCAGGTATGGATACTTTTGCAAAGGGCTTAATCATAGCAAACAAGATAATAGAAGATGGTAAGTTTGATAAAATTGTTACGGATAGATATGCTAGCTACACTACTGGAATTGGTAAGGATATTGTTGATGGTAAGGTTGGTTTGAAGGAACTAGAACAATATGCTTTAACTGCTACAGTACAAAACCAGTCTGGTCGTCAGGAAATGTTAGAATCCTTGTTAAATCAGTATATATTTGAAACTAAGTAATGCTAGTGTAAATTAAAAATATCTCCACGTAAAATTATATATTTATAAAAATAAAGACTTGGATTAGTTGGCAAAAGACTATTGAGGTGAGCCAATACTAATTCAAGTCTTTATTTTGTTTGGGAAACTAGTTAATATACCAAATGATTATAGAAAATATTATGACTAAAACTAGTTTTATATTTTGTAAATTGGTATAGATTATCTGTATTCAAGAATACTAGCTTGATCTTTAAGCTTCTTTTCCCGTGGAAGATACTTCGGCTCGCCTATAGGAATCACACTGATAAGCTTTAAATCCTGTCGCGCTGCTATTAAATTTTCTATCTGTTTGCCCGCAATGGCGGGATCGTTCATCCAGCATGCACCATAACCCCGTTCAGTGATAGCTAGAAGCATATTTTGAATTGCGGCGCCCACAGATAGGATATCAGGATATGCCACCATATCAAGCATTTCACGGTGAGAATAGCCTTTTTCAAAATATGCCTGTGCTACTCTTTCATCATAATAAGAAAAGTTATCAAGAAAAACAAATATCACTAGAGGAGCATTTCTAAAAAAGCTTACAGCCTTTTCTCTTGAAACCAAGAAAGTCTCATTTACTTGAGAATGTCCAGTACCAAAAAATTCTCTTGCATAATTAGCAACCTCATCAGCAATTTCTTCAATAAGATCTTTGCTCTCAACAGCAACAAAGTGCCAACACTGACTATTACATCCACTAGGTGCATTTGCTGCACATGAGATAAAGTATTCAATATCTTCTCTTGAAACCCGTTTATCTGTGAACTTTCTTATACTTCTCCGTTTAGCTGCTAATTCATAAAAATTGCTTATCATATATTTTGTTCTCCTGTAGTCTATCATATTATAATTCCAAATCAGGCTTATTTTTATTACTTGGCATTTTTATTAGCTTAGATATAATATGTTGAATATTCGAACTCTTACAGGCAGCTTTATATGTTAAGCCCGTAAAGGCATAGCATACTGGCTTTATACTCGTTACTACAACAATGCATACAAAGGAAATAATCAGAACAATACCATAACTAATTATAAATCGCGATATAGAGTATACAGGTATTAGAGTGGTCACTCTTGCTAACGCATCAATCAATAAATTATGCATTAGGTATACTCCAAAGGATAGGGCAGAGAAGAATTTTATTACATTAGCAGAAATCCTCTTTAAGGGATATTTAGAAATCAATTCCTTGACAAGTAAAAATAATGCAACAGATAGAATAAGTACAAAAGCCCTGGAATATACCTTAAATATTTCCGAGTACTCTCCAGAAGCCATAGTTTTGTACCAGGAGCCTAATGATATAATAGCTGTATCAACTAGAATAATTACTGATAGCCATTTAATTGAAATTTTATTTTTATAATTATGCAAATAATAACCTAGCAGAAAGTATCCGATGTAACCATTGAGAAAATTCAAATTGTACTCTTTACTCACTACAAAGAAGGGGCGGATTGTACTAGGTACTAATGAATAAAGAGTTGGTAATAATGAGCTGAAAATAAACCACATTAGTAGACAGTATTTTGCAAGCTTCATAGACATGCTATCTACTAATTTCTTTAGAACAGGAGACAGAAGGTAGAGAGGAATAAGTGCATACATAAACCACAAGTGCACAGTAGCAGGAGTATTTACTATGTTTTTGAGCCTTTTTAAAGCATCCGTAAGGTTGCCATCTGAATATATACCTACTATTCCATAATAGGCTATTGCTACTAATGACCATATAATAAACGGAACAAGTGCCTTAGGTAAACGCTTTTTATAAGTATATGAAATAGAGGAAGTTTTATTATTGCTAAGCAGCATAGCACCAGAGAGCATAAAAAATATAGGCACACTGGTACTCATAATTGATGTGAAAATATTCGAAAAGTGCCATAGATTAGAGCCTAGGTTTACTCTCAAACCTCCTGCTGCTGTATGCAAAAAAACCACTGAGAGCATAGATAGAACCCTCAAAACATCTATATATTGAATATATGAATTTGTTTGGATACCAGGATTTTCTTTCACAAGCTGATTCATACTAAATCCTCCAATAATGATAATTATATTGCACCTTTTCTAACTAGCGCCTACTGAATATGTTAGTTAAAATGCAGTTGCCATATTGTATTTTATCATTTTAATATTCTCTTTACAAATTGCAATATCAAGGGCAGTATCCACGCATCAAAGACAAAAATAATGGACTCAGCCTAAAGCGAAATCCATTACAAAAGAATCGGTTTTTAATTATATCTTGGTAGCAGTCATTATCCATACAAACTTATTCATTTGCCTAAAAGATACATCAAATCCAGCATAAGTAAATATGTCCGTCAGTACCTTTTGTGTTGTGTAAAACTCAGTTTCTAAATCTTCTGCAAGTGATGT
Source organism: Bacillota bacterium (assembly GCA_023441625.1). Taxonomy (GTDB): domain Bacteria; phylum Bacillota; class Clostridia; order Acetivibrionales; family DSM-1351; genus Ruminiclostridium. Next base: position 12,238 of record JAEZOA010000015.1, on the reverse strand, counting down.
ATAATTATTTGCAAGACTATCGTGAATCAAGTCTATTTTATCATTATCACAGCTGTAAATAGTATCAGCAATTATTACCTTTCCGTTAGGTTTAAGCTTTGTTGAGAAAAATAGTGCCGCCAACTTTTTATCTTCATCAGATAGATGATGAAATGCGTAGCTGGAAATTATAGCATCTATACTGCTATTGACTTGAGGTATATTTAGAAATCCACCCTCAACGAATTCAATATCTGGGAATTTTCCTCTTGCTATTTCTAACATTTTTTTGTTAGGATCAATACCAATAACATTATAGTCTGCAAGCTTAGCTATATATGAAAGATTACCTGTGCCTGAACCAATATCAAGTACGGTAGAGCCGGATTCTTTAGCAATTTCAATCACCGTTTGTTCTAAAATACCTTGATAATTACTAAACACCTCGTGATATTCTCCTGATTGAGCATAAACAGTTTGATCGTAAGCATCAGCCCAACTATCAAAAAGGAAATTAAACTTATAATCTGACAAGTTAAGATCAAAATTATATAGGTTCTGGCTAAAATATCTATCACTTCTGTCAGGGAGAATTGTTACAATATTAACAGTTTTATTTTGATAATCTCTATGTGGGTTTGCTTCAGAACCAGCGTGACTCATTGCTCTGAGTCTGACACTTGCTTTATAGGCCTGCTTTATAGCTCCAGCCATTGCTGCACCAGATGAATATCCTGCCAGGACACCTTCCTTCTTACCCAGTAACTGTACATAATATGAGGCTTCTTCATCAGTTATTTTTTCAACCTCATCAATATAGGATGAATCAAATATTTGAGGAATGAAATGGTTTCCAATACCCTCAATATGGTAAGTGCCTTCTGTTCCTCCTCCTAAAATTGAACCAACTGGATCAGCAAGGACAATTTTGACGTTTGGATTTTGCTCCTTAATATATGAAGAGATACCTATAATTGTACCACCTGAGCCAGCTCCTGCTACTAAAATATCAACCTTGCCATCTAGAGCATCATAGATTTCCTTACCTGTCTTCCTATGAGCCATTACATTAAGCTGATTTTCAAATTGTTTAGGCATAAAAGAATTATGAATATTTTTGCTTAGTTCATTGGCTTTTTTAATTGCACCCTCTATACCCTCCTCTGAAGGAGTAATAACTAATTCTGCTCCTAACGCGCGCATTAGAGTCTGTTTTTCAATTGAAAATTTTGCAGGTATGACTAGAATTAATTTATATCCCTTCTCAAAAGCAGCCATAGCAAGGCCTATTCCTGTATTTCCAGCTGTGGCCTCAATAACTGTATAGCCAGGCTTTAGCAGTCCAAATTTTTCTGCATTTGACAGAATTTCCAGTCCAACTCTATCCTTAACACTGCCTCCTGGATTGAAATACTCCAGTTTAGCAAATAAATTCACATTAACATGAGAGGCGATATTATTCAACTTTAGTAATGGGGTATTACCTATAAGTTCTCTTATATCATTATAATAATTCATATTTTTTACTCCTTTATATTTTTTGCTAGTAACTCAGACAGAGTTATTAGGGGAAATAAGCCTGTTATCTATTCAAGGCCCATTTTTAAATCAGAGATTATATCCTCTGCATCTTCTATACCAACAGACAACCTGACTAGGCTGTCTTTAATTCCCAGTTTATCTCTTGTATCCTTTGGAATAGAAGCATGTGTCATGGCGGCAGGAAGGGAGATGAGGCTTTCAACTCCTCCGAGGCTTTCTGCTAAAGCAATCATTTTTACACTATTTAGTAATTTCCGAGCAGCTTGAGCGGAATTAACCTCAAAGGAAATCATTGCGCCCTTGTTTGGATAATATATTTTTTGAATCTTAGGATGATTTCTTAAAAATTCTATTACTTTTTGTGTATTATCTTGGGCTCTTTCTAGTCTTATGGAGAGGGTTTTTATACCACGTATGAGAAGCCAACTATCTTGAGGACCAAGTACTGCACCAACTGCGTTTTGCAGGAATTGTACTTTTTCTTTTAAATTAATGTCATTTACAACTACAAGTCCAGCAACAACATCACTGTGTCCACCCAGGTACTTTGTTGCACTATGTACAACAATATCAATTCCATGCTCTATAGGTCTTTGTAAATAAGGAGTAAAAAAGGTATTGTCCACAACAGAAATTAAATTATGTTTTTTAGCAAACTTTGAAATTTCAGTCAGGTCTGTCAGTTTCATGAGTGGGTTAGTTGGGGATTCAATAAAAATAGCCTTTGTATTTGGTAGAAGGTATTTTTCTAATTCATTTACGTTGCTGCTGGTATTAACACTTGAGTAGGTGATGCCTAAGTTTGTAAATACTTTATCAACAACTCTAAACGTACCACCATAAACATCATCAGAGATTAAAATGTGATCTCCACTCTTAAATAACATTAATGTGGTTGATAAAGCAGCCAGACCCGATGCAAAAGCAAAGCCAGCAATACCACCTTCTAATTCTGCAATTAATGTCTCTAAGGCATGTCTTGTAGGATTACCTGTTCGTGAATATTCATAGCCCCTATCCTTACCAACTTCATCTTGCCTATAAGTAGAGGTTTGATATATTGGAACGCTCACAGCGCCTGTTGTTTTGTCCTCTGACACTCCGCCGTGAATTACTTTTGAATTGAAGTTCATACTAATTCCTCCTTTTTATATATGTTTACTATGTAATATAGTATAACCTATATTGAATAAATAGTAAATATATATATATGATATGAATTAAAATTTTAATATTTATATCCGAAGTCGGGAATGTTGCATATATTCAGAACATTATTTTGAATATTTTTTAAATATTAAAATATAATTTTGAAAAATTCTTATTGACATGAATAAAATGTTGTTGTATATTTATATAAAACAATAGATATTACAAAACATATAGACTTGCTATGTTATGTTGGTGTTTTTTATTAAATGTAGATAAATAACTGGGTAGATTAGCTTTAGCCCATTAAGTAGTGTTCTCAGGGTAGCTTTAGTTAACTTAAATATAGAAAGTGGGGAATAAAAATGGATAAGAAATTTTGGGCAGAGGAAATTGAAACAATTGGAAGAGATGAATTAGAGGAATACCAACTAGAAAAATTAAAGGCTCAAATCGAGTTGGCTTATGAAAAGTCCCCTTATTACAGAGAAACCTTTGACGCATCTGGTGTATCCCCTAAAGACATTAAAAAGCTTGATGATATAAGAAAGTTTCCAATTTTAACGAAGCAAACTATACGGGATAGACAGGATAAAAAGCCTATACTTGGTGACTTAGTTACAGTGGATGAAGAACAGGTAGTATTTATTTCTTCCTCTAGTGGTTCGACAGGAACACCCACTGCAAGCCCGTTCAGCAAGGTTGACTTTGATTTATTCCAAGACGTAGAAAGTAGACTTTTCTGGGCGGTTGGTATGAGACCAAAGGATAGATATATACATGCACTTAACTTTTCATTGTTCGTAGGAGGACCAGATGTTATTGGTGCACAAAACTTAGGGGCACTTTGTATATGGGCAGGTACAATACCTACTGATAGACTTTTATTTATTTTGAAGGAATACAGGCCAAATATAATTTGGACGACACCATCTTATGCATGGTATCTAGGGGAAACTGCTTTAAGCAAGGGAATTGATATAAAAAAGGAGCTGTCAATAAGAACAATAATAGTAGCAGGAGAACCTGGAGGCTCAATTCCCGCAACCAGGCAAGCAATTGAGGATTTGTGGGGAGCTGAGGTATATGACTTCTATGGTATTTCTGATATTTTTGGAGCCTGCGCTGGTGCCTGTGAATATCATGATGGTCTTCATATTGCTGAAGATCATATATTAGTGGAAGTAGTAGATGAGAAAACAGGTGAGCCTGTTGAAGAAGGCCAAAGGGGAGAGATGCTGCTTACTACGCTCAGAAAAGAAGCTAGACCAATGATTAGATTTAAGACAGGAGATATTGTTACATATTCAGATCAAAGATGCCAGTGCGGACGTACTCACAAAAGAATTAATATTGTGGGGCGAGTAGATGACATGTTTATTTGCAGTGGAGTAAATGTATTCCCAAGTGATATAGAAGTTGTAATTAGAGACATAGTGGATTTGACAGGGGAATATAGGATTACAGTACTTACAGACAATCACATTACTAAATTCAATTTGGAAGTTGAAAAAAGAAAAGACTCAGCAATTTCAGATGATAAATTGATAGATAAAATTTCAAAAGAAATTAAGACGCAACTTGGAATAAAACCTAAGGAAATTCTCCTTCTAGAAGATGGTGAGCTTCCAAGATCAACTCATAAAGCTAAAAGAATATTAGATATCAGGAAAGAGAAATAGAGCTGTGGTTCATGGAGGTTATATATTATGCCAAAATTAAGTACCAGACTAGATGGGTTCTCAGAATCAGTTATTAGAAAAATGACTAGAATTTCAAACAAATATGAAGCAATTAATTTAGCGCAAGGGTTCCCAGACTTTGACCCGCCAAAGGAATTAATTGAGGAACTCCAAAGGGTTGCTGTGGAAGGACCCCATCAATATGAAGTTACCTGGGGCTCCAAGCTTTTTAGAGATGCCTTAGCTCAAAAGCAACAACGCTTTATGAATTTAAATTTAAATCCAGATGAGAATATAGTGGTGACCTGTGGCAGTACAGAAGCTATGATGACAGCAATGATGTCAGTTTGCGAGGTTGGAGAAAAAGTAGCTATATTTTCTCCATTTTATGAAAACTATGCAGCCGATACAATTCTCTGTGGCGCTAAGCCAATTTATGTTCCACTAAATCCCCCCGAATTTACCTTTGACAGGGTACAGCTTGAGGATGCCTTTAAACAGGGGGCAAAGGCACTAATACTATGCAATCCTTCCAATCCAATAGGCAAGGTATTTACAGAGGAAGAGCTTTTATTTATAGCCCAATTAGCAACTAAATATGACGCTTTTGTAATAACAGATGAGGTATATGAACACATAGTATATAAACCAAACAGGCATATATACTTTGCGTCGTTACCTGGGATGATGGAAAGAACAATTTCCTGTAGCTCACTATCAAAAACTTATTCAATTACAGGCTGGAGGCTAGGCTATGTTATAGGTCCCAAAAATGCTATTGATAATTGCAAGAAAGTCCATGATTTCCTGACAGTGGGAGCTGCAGCTCCATTGCAGAGGGCTGTTTTGCCAGGACTTGCCTTCGGAGAGGAGTACTACCTTGAATTAAATAAGGTTTATACGCAGAAGCGTGAGTTATTTTTAAAGGGTCTCGATTCAATAGGACTTAATTATCATAAACCAGAAGGTGCCTATTACGTAATGGTAGATATAAGTGAATTTGGTGTAAAGAATGATAATGAATTTGCTGAAAAATTAGCAAGAACAGTGGGTGTTGCAGGTGTACCAGGGTCCAGCTTTTTCAAGGAAGATGTAAATAATTATATTAGATTTCACTTTGCTAAGAAAAAAGAAACCTTAGAACAAGCTCTTGAACGTTTGAAAAATATACGCAAATACTTTTAGAAGTAATAAAAAGCAAGTATACAAAAAATAAATTTATATAGGAACTCATTAGTTCCTAAAGAAGGGTGGAAAATTATGAAAACAATATTAAAATTAGCAGGTGTAATTTCTTTAACATTAGCAATAGGAGTAGGTGCAATAGGATGCGGAAGTAATGCCGATACTAAAGCTTCGACTGGCTCAACTGTTCAACAAGATGCGAGTTCAAATTCTTCAAAGACAGATAGTAAAAAAGTGAAGGAAATACTCTTTGGAGTAGCGCCAGGTCCATATGGAGATATGGCTAAGCTGGCAATACAGCCGGAATTAGAAAAAAAGGGTTATACAGTAAAGCTAATAGAGTTTAGTGATTATGTTCAGCCAAACCTAGCTTTAGCTAATGGCGAAGTAAATGTAAATATGTTTCAACATTCTGTGTACTTAGAGAACTTCTCAAAAGAACATAAATTAGAGTTAAGCTCTGTAATTAGTATTCCAACTGCAAGCATGGGGATTTTCTCAAAGAAATATAAGAAATTAGAGGAACTACCTTCTGGAGCAACAGTAACTCTCCCTAATGATGTTCCAAATCTTGCAAGAGCACTAAGATTCCTTGTTCAAGAAAATTTGATAACTCTGAAGTCCGACATTGACTTAACAAAGGCCTCAGAAAAGGATATCGCAGAAAATCCAAAGAACTTAAAGTTTAATCCTGCAGAGGCTGCACTTTTACCAAGAACTTTAGATAGTACAGATATTGCAATTATAAATGGAAACTATGCTATTTCAGCAGGCTTAAATTTAGCTGATGCTGTAGCAAAAGAAAAGCTAACAGAGCCATATAAAAACATTATTGCAGTAAGGACAGCAGATAAGGAGGCTCAGTTTGTTAAGGATATTGAGGAGATAGTAAAATCCGAGTCGTTTAAGGCAGTAATACTTGATAGTAAAAATATTTTCAGTGCTTTTGACTTCCCTGAATGGTTCAATAAATAAGTATATGGAGTGAAGGGTATTATGATTAAACTTGAACATGTTAGTGTAGTATTTAAACAAAAAAAACATAAAGAGATTACTGCTGTTAAGGATGTATCGCTACATATAAAAAAGGGAGAAATCTTTGGTATAGTAGGAATGAGTGGTGCTGGGAAAAGCAGCCTTATCAGAACCTTAAATGGCTTGCAAAAGCCGACTAGTGGGCAGGTTTATGTTGATGGAGAAGATATAACAAATATTAGTGGAAAAAATCTTAGGGCCATTCGAAAGAAAATAGGGATGATTTTTCAGCATTTTAACTTAATATCAAGAAAGACAGTCGGACAAAACATTGAGTTTGCTCTTAAAATACAGGGTTATCCAAAGGAAACTAGAAGAACAAGAGTTAAAGAATTGCTTGAAATTGTTGGATTAACTGAAAAGGAGCATGTTTATCCGGCTAACCTTAGTGGAGGTCAAAAACAGCGTGTTGGTATTGCAAGAGCATTAGCTACTAATCCAAAAGTGCTCTTATGTGATGAAGCAACCTCTGCACTAGATGTTCAAACTACAGATGAAATTCTGGGGCTATTAAAGAAAATAAATAAAGATCTCGATATCACAATAGTATTTATAACCCATCAATTAGAAATAGCTAAGGTGCTTTTTGATAGAATCGCAGTTATGAGTGATGGAATTGTGGTTGAGGAGAATGATACATATAAAATATTTGCATCCCCTTCTAGTGAAGTCACTCGTGCACTGATAAAAGATAATATTAAATTACCTGACCAGATTGTTAAGGATTCAAAGGGTGAAATACTTACTGTGGTATACAAGGGTGAAAAGAGTGTTGAGCCAATTATGTCCCAGACTGTGAAAAAATTTGACGTTATTCTTAACATTTTGCACGGTAAAATAGAATATATCCAGCAGAAGCCAATTGGGATATTAGTTGTTGCCATTGAAGGCAGTGAAGAGGAATGTAAAAAGGCAAGACAATATATCTTTGAAAATGTTGAAGAAATTATTCCCTATGTCAAAGATAAGGAGGGTGAGACTATATGGAACATAGCTTAGAAATTTTAACTGAGTTGGGGAAAGCTTCAAAAGAGACTCTGCAAATGGTTGTAATCGCTACAGTAGTATCAGGTGTATTAGGGCTTATTCTAGGATTAGTTTTATATATAACTGCAACGCCTCTCCTGTATAAAAATAAATGGTTAAATGGTATAGCAGGCTTTATTATCAATATTATCAGATCAATACCCTTTGTAATTCTTCTTGTACTTTTAGTACCTGTTACCTTAAAACTAGTTGGTACAGTCATCGGGCCCACAGCAGCAGCAGTTCCCTTGACAGTAGCAGCAATAGCTTTTTTTGCAAGGCTAGCACAATCAGCCTTTGAGGAAGTTGATAAAGGGCTTATTGAAGCAGCAGTAGCAATGGGTGGCAGCTTGAAGGACATAATTTCAGGAGTGCTGTTAGTTGAGGCATTACCTGGCTTGGTTAGAGCAATAACAGTAACAATAATAAGCATCATAGGGTTTTCAGCAATGGCTGGAATCGTAGGTGGTGGAGGAATAGGAGACCTGGCAATAAGATTTGGGTATTACCGCTATGAAACAGATGTAGTGTTTATAACGGTAGCATTATTAATTGTGGTGGTGCAGATAATACAAGGATCTGGTGAGAAGGTTGCAAAAGCTATAACAAAAAAGTAATAATAGGACTGTTTCATATAATAGCGATTCTGATTATTTATATCTAAACTAATAAAGATACAAAAAATATAGAGAAGATACTGTAATGTTTTTAATCTTGCAGTTCTTCTCTTTTAACTTTTCGCATTATTTTAAGACATTTTTTAGATTGCCTAGTATAATTAGATAAGAGAGATGTGCAAAATATTTTGGTGATTATTGTCAGGAGTTGAGGAGTGACCTAGTCGCCTTGACAGTAACCTACTGTAAACGTAAAATTAAAATTAAGTATTTGATATTGACAGGGTGCAAGGAGCTTAATTCAGATGAAAAATAAAGCAAATTTTCAAACAAAGTGGCATAAGCTTGATAATACAGCAAACGTTTTCCCTATAATATCAAACAAGGCTTATAGTAGTGTATATAGAGTGGCGGTTCGTCTAAAAAAAGAGATAGATGGGAAAATACTTCAGGAAGCTTTAGTTAAAACCATGCCATGGTTTAACTCCTTTGCTGTTAAATTAAAGCATGGAGCATTTTGGTATTACTTTGAAGCAAATAAAAAGCAGCCACGGGTTGGGATTGAACAGACATACCCGTGTTCTTTTATCGATCCCAATACTAATAATCAGTTTCTTTTTAAAGTAACCTACTTTGAGAAACGTATTAATCTAGAGGTTTTTCACGTAATTACAGATGGTACTGGGGCAATGAAGTTTTTAAAGGCATTAGTATATAACTACATAAAACTTGCTTACAAAGAAAAACTATCAAAAGAGGCTTTAGAACTACCAATTGTTGATGTTGTATCGGATGTCGAAGACAGCTATCATAAAAATTACAGAAAACTTTCCTGTCCTAAAGGTAAAGTGCAAAAGGCGTTTAAGTTAAAAGGGGACAAGCTCCCAATATTTACTATGGGTGTTATACATGGAACTGTTAAGATTGCCCAATTACTTGCTCTGTGTAAACAAATGAAGATAAGTCTTACACAATATATATCATCTTTGATTATTTGGTGTATTTACAAAGAATATTTGAACGAGCATCCCCATAGAAATCCAATAATGGTTAACATACCTGTTAACTTACGACAGTTTTTTAACTCAACAACGGAAAAGAACTTTTTCTCATATATCAATGTTGGAATTACCATATCAAAAAGTGAATATTCTTTTGATGAAATTCTGGAATTAATTTCACGCCAATTTAAAGAGCAACTAACAAAAGAGAGTTTAGCTCATGCAATTTCAGATAATGTATCAACTGAAAAAAATATTTTTGTTCGCTTTTCACCTCTAATACTTAAAAACTTAGGGGTGAAAATGGCATATATAAAATCAACAAAGGAAAATACAATTGTCCTTTCTAATCTAGGTAAGGTTGAAGTTTACGAAGAATTTAAAGATTACATTGACGCTTTTGAAGTCTTGATAGGGGTATCAAAATCAGAGCCAATTAAATGCTCGATGTGTTCTTATGAGGATAAGCTGGTATTTACATTTACTTCAATTTTAAAAGACCCATATATACAGAGGGCATTTTTTCGTAGCCTTGCAGATCAGGGGATAGATGTGACTATAGAAAGTAATGGTGTTTATAATGAAGACCTGTAAAAGATGTAAAGTAAATGTTCAAGAGGATAGTAATATATGTCCATTATGCAGAGCAGTATTAACAAATATTGGAGAGAAACCTCAGAATAAGACCTATCCTACGATAGAGGTTGACCCATACAAATATAGTATCATAAAAAGGATATTCATATTTGTATCAATATTATCTGCTGGGGGTTCAATCATTACAAATTATTTCACATATAATGGCGTAATATGGTCAGCAATTACTATAGCAGCTATAATATATTTTTGGATAATAATGACTTATTCAATAAGACGTAATAGAAATATTACCTCGCAGGTATTAGTGCAGGTACTATGTATCTCGATTCTAACAGTAATAATGGATTATTCTATTGGATATATTGGGTGGTCAGTAAACCATGTAATACCTGAAATTATAATTTTGGCTAATATATCGGTTTTAATTTTAGCTTTCGTAAATCGAATGTACTGGCATACTTATGTATTAAACCAAATTGTGATAGCTATTTGTGGTTTAGTGCCGGGGGTACTTTGGCTTTGTGGATTAATAAAGATTCTTTTACCTACATTAGTAGCAACTGGAACTTCGGTGATTGTTCTTATAGCTATGATAATATTTGGAGATAAAACAATAAAAAGTGAGTTGATAAGAAGATTTCATTTTTAATATAACTATATATTATTTCGTAGCTTTTGGCATAGGTTAGTAGATTATCTGCTTAGATAGTTAAGTAAAATTATCTTAAGAAAAGAGGATAAAAATGAAAATAGTTGTTTTAGATGGGTTTGCACTAAATCCAGGTGATATGTCCTGGGATAATATGAAACAGCTAGGGGATTTGGTGGTATACGAGAGAACACCTGTGGATAAGGTGGTTGAACGAATTGGTAGCGCAGAGATAATATTGACAAATAAGGTTGTATTAACAAGGGAAATACTTCAAAAAGCGCCTTCGGTTAAATATATAGGGGTAACAGCCACAGGCTATAATGTAGTTGATACAAATGCAGCTAAGGAGCTTGGAATAATAGTAACAAATGTACCAGCATATAGCACAGCTTCGGTTGCTCAGCTGGTTTTTGCATTCATTCTTGAACTATGCCATCACGTGGGTGATCATAATAATACAGTTCAAGAAGGTGGATGGACAAAAAGTCCTGATTTTACTTTTTGGAATTATCCTCTAATAGAGCTAGTAGGAAAAACTCTTGGTATTATAGGGTTTGGTGCTATAGGGCAAGCCACTGCGAGGATTGCAACCGCCTTTGGGATGAAGGTATTATTCTACAATAGAACAAAGAGATTAGAGCTTGAAACTGATAAAATAAAGTTTGCTGAGCTAGAACAGGTATTGGGGCTATCTGATTTTATAAGCCTCCATTGCCCATTAACAAAGCAAACAGAGGGATTGATAAACAAGGTATCAATTGCTAAAATGAAGACTGGCGCTTTCTTGATAAATACTTCACGAGGGCCCGTTCTGGACGAACAAGACGTAGCAGACGCTCTTAATAGTGGTAAGCTTGCCGGAGCTGCTGTAGATGTGGTTTCAATAGAACCTATAAAAGAAGATAACCCATTGCTGGGAGTAAAGAATTGCATAATTACTCCACATTTTGCTTGGGCACCACTGGAAGCCAGAACAAGACTTATGGATACATTGGTGAAAAACATAAGGGCCTTTTTGGAGAATAAGCCTATTAATGTGGTTAATTAATGATTAGGATTGTTCTGCACACTTGCCCTAAATTCATTAGGAGTAAGATTAGTCCATTTTTTGAAGGCCCTATGGAAAGCACTTGCGCCAGCCCCTCTTAATGCAATTTACTGTGCTACTAAGGCGTATGTGTTAAATTTCTCCGAAGGAATTGCAAAAGACTTAGAGGGAACCGGTATTTCAGTAACCGCGCTTTGTCCTGGTGCAACTAAAACAGAATTTGCAAAAAAAGCAAAAATAGAAAATACAAGATTGTTTAATTTATCTGTTATGAGCGCAGAAAAAGTTGCTAAAATTGGATATAAAGCCTTATTTAAAAATAAGAGAGTAAAAATTTCTGGTATTCTAAATAAGTTATTGGTTTTCTCAATAAGGTTCACACCGAGATGGTTTGTATTGAAAACTGGAAAGATACTTATGAGTCTAAAATGATTATTTCTATGTAAAGGGCTTTACTCACATCATCAATATATTTTAATGGGAACTAGGAGAAATACACTTTGAGATATTACGAGGAAATACCACTTAACTAATATAATAAAGAGTATATTAATAATATTTTGTAATAATCCTGACAAATGTAAATAAAACTTAAATTCACGGCAAATTCATGAAGCAAAATAATGTAAAATAAAAGTTTTTAAGGGAATAAAAACAGCTAAAAAAAAGTTCGAGAAAATAGCTGGAATAGCCTAATATCAAGGGTTTATTCCAGTTTTTGT
>JAEZOA010000158.1 GCA_023441625.1 Bacillota bacterium | reverse complement strand
GCCCCTTAAGGGGCTGCCCGTAAAATTCACGCGGTTGGCGGACAATTCAATATGTCTTTAGACATAGCTAGTAACATGCCCTTATAGGGCTAGAGCATGCCACACGTTCTACGTGTGGTCATGACTGGTTTTATGTTTTTTTAATTATATTACCTACATTGTGGTAAATATGGTATAATCAATTAAATATATTTTGAGAGGTTATACATTATGAACAAGAAAAGAATATGTTTTATAGTAGGAACAATAGGGGTATTAGCAATCGCATTTTTTTTAATGAGTTTTTTAACAGATTCTAAGGCAAATGAGGATACAGGAATAGAGAAGAATTATGGAGTAGCTTACGGAACAAGTCAAGTGAAAGTAAACAATGATAAAATTGAAGTTAATATGATGGACTTAAAAGATATTATACCTAGTGTTCAGGTTTTATTAAAGAATTTTGATGCACAGGGATATGAGATTGAAACTTAATTCATAGTAATATACCTCATAGTTTTACTATGATAAAAGATTTCAATAACAGAGAACCGGTATTTATAAAAATACTGGAATTATAATCTATAAAATATTTATAACTAAGAATATAAGGATTTGAACAATTGTATAAAAGTATGAATTAACTATATCTATAGTAATATATAGTTATATAGGAATTTGGGTAGGTAACTATGAAGAATAAAAAAAATAAAATCGAAAAATACATGGCACTATATATGAGTCTTGGAATGTGTTTAGGAGTTTCGGGTGGCTTAATATTTGGTGACATTTTTTTTCCTGGCAATATGAGTCTTGGGATATGTTTCGGAATTCCAATCGGAATGTGTATCGGAATGGCAATAGGTAAAGCAAAAGATAAACAACTATCAGAAAACATAATGACAATAAGAAAAATCGAAACTGTGGAGGATTCGCCAGATGTAGTGATTTATGTCATTGATAAAAATGAAATAGAAAAGCAATATAGAGTCACTGAGCAAAAAATGAAAGAAGAAAAATTCGTAGAAGGTGACCGGATAGCAGAAGAAATAGACGGCTCTTTAGTCTCATTAGAAAGTAAATAAAAAATTATGATTTAAAATACAATTGATAAGAGATTTCAGTTTATCTTTAAATTAGTAGGTGATTGGGGAGGTTTTTGTTATGCTCAGAAAAATCTTTACCTTACAATTTGGAACTATTACTGTAGAAGAATTATTTAGAGCAATTTTTATATTAGGATTAATCCCAATAATATTAGTAAATGCTTACTTTATTACTAATAGTAGTAACAGGTCAGTTTTACATATGAGAGATAAATAACACAAAGAAAGTAACACTGTAAAATCCAAATAGGAAGGTTACAGCGTTAAATTTTCATAAGTACTTTTAGATTATTAACTAGCGTTGTTTATAGCTAATACACCTTTCAAACATGTTTATTATTGAGGTGAATTAGTCAAATATGACTTTGCCAACTCCATTTGTGCCAATTTTACAAATTTTAAAACCATCTGCTGGGGAAAAATAATATATCCAATTTCCAAATATTGATAAACAAGGAGTAGATGTATTAAAATTTACGATTATGGTCTCTTGTTTTGAACCATCAAGTTTTTGTTTGTGAATGCTATCATTATCAATAGTATAATATATCCAGTCACCATAAAAGGAGAGCAATTTGACAAAGGAAAAGAAATTAATTGCTATAGGTGTAATAATTCTATTAATCATACTTTTATTTCTTGCTTTTTATAACAGCTTGGTCGTGAGAAACTACACAATTAACTCTAATAAATTAGATGGAAATGATTCAATAAGGATTGTTTTGATTACTGATTTGCATAGCCAGATTTATGGTGAAAATCAATCAAAACTCATTTCACTAATCAAAAAACAAAAGCCAGATATTATAGCACTTGTAGGAGATATAGCCGATGATCAAGAACCAATTGATGGCACGAAACAGTTCTTATCGGGTATTAGGGGGTTAGCTCCAACTTACTATGTGTCTGGAAACCATGAATTTTGGTCAAATGATATCAAAAGCATTAAGGAGATTATTAGAAAATATAATGTAACCATACTTGAAAACAGCTATGAACAGATTAGAGTAAAAAATTCAAACATAATTATTGGTGGAGTTGATGACCCTGAAGTTTCAAACTATGAGAAACCAGATTTTAACTGGCAGGAAGAAATGTATAAGACATTTTCTGAATTTAAAGATAAGCCTTACTTCAAAATACTCTTAGCTCACCGCCCTGAATTAATAGAAATATATAAAGAAAACACGTTTGATTTGGTGCTGTCAGGACATTCACATGGTGGACAGGTTAGAATTCCGTTGTTATTGAATGGCCTGTTTGCACCTAATCAGGGTTGGTTTCCTAAATATGCAGGTGGGGAGTATAAGCATGATTCATTTAGTCACATAGTAAGTAGGGGACTTTCTTATAATCCTCGTTTGCCACGTATATTCAATCCTCCTGAGGTGGTTGTTATAGATATAAAAGGAACTGATAGTACAAAGTGACAAATTAAGAGCATTAGAATTAAGAGATTACATAATTATATTACCAAAGTATGTTATACATTTGGGCAGATATGTTATAATTAAACAATCATGGTTTATATAGTTTTTGAGGGGGATAATTTTTGTGGACTACATAATTCCAATAGTAGCAATAGTTTTAATATTTAGCCCTAAGCTAGTTGGTGAGGTTAAGGATTATCTTTTAAAGAAGGAACAAATAAAAGCTGATACTGAGCTAAAAGCAGAGGCCTTGAGATTGAAAAACAGCCTTGAGTTAGAAAAATTTATTAATGATAGTAGCAATGCCAATGAAACTAATTACAAGCAGAGTGGTCAAAATAAATCAAATAACTACAATAGTCAAAGTAATTACAGCAACCAAAGCAATACGGACGCCAATTCTAATCTTAACGAGGATAGCTTTGATAGGATTAAGCAGAGAAAGAACTCAACATATGAATAAATACGTTAGTAGAGATTTTGCTTATAGAATTTTTTTGCTATGAAGCTTAAACCGTTTTGCAGGAGAATTATTGATACATTTAGTAACATATATTAAACGCTATTTATCCACAAAGGACTATAGCGTTTAATAATCTTCATTAAATTATAAGTTCTTAATCAAGCATTTTTCCAAGACCCATCTTCTGTACATACTGATTTTGTACCATCATCATTAATAATTTGTGATCCAACACCATGTCTTTTATGGTCATAAACGCAAAAGGGGTCTTTGCCTGCATTACCAGCAGGCTTCTGAGATTTAATTTCATTTTCACCTATTATGTTGACAGAAATACTATCTTGTTTTTTACGATTCTGCATTATATCAGTCCTTTCATAATTCCAATTTAACTAGAAAATTAAAGTCTAGTATATATATGCGTAATTAATAGTAAAAACATTCTAGAAAAAATAACCACTTAGACATATTCCTTTTTAAAGCACAAAATAGTTAGTGCTTTTTTACTGACTTTCAAATAAGGTCACCTGTAAACCCAGCTGACTTATATGGACCAAGCAAAAACATGTTTGACAGAATTAATGCCATTTCCTCTGGAGATTTGTCCATTCCACTTTCCAGCCATTGTTGAATTACTCCCAAATGAGCAGAGAGCACATAAGCAATGAAATATGATTCTGGAACTAACATGTTGTCTTTATTTAAGATTTTATTATCTTCAAATAAACACGATTGTATAAGCTTTTTAAGCTTCTGCTGAAATATAGGATCACCTTTAGGTCCTAAAATAGTTCTCATAAAAACAGCATTTTCTTTGAGATGTTCGAAGATTTTAATTATAAAAGGCATGGGTTCACTTACAGAAGCTACGCTTTGAATATCTCTAATTGTTTCACAATTACACGAAAGCTCCTGTATTACTTCATTTTCTATTTTTTCTAATAAATCATATTTATCAGTATAATGTAAGTAAAAGGTACCTCTATTTATATCAGCTCTCTTTGTTATATCGGTAATTGATATGTCATTAAAGCCTTTTTCCTCAATTAGCTCAGATAAAGCATTTTTTATCAACTTTATTGTACGTAATGATCTTTTATCATTTGATGCTTTTACCATACTTGTATCTCCGTTTCCAAATCATACATTTAAAGATAATGGACAAAACAATAAACTATGTTCAATAATAGACATGATTAACATTAATTGTCTATTGAATAGATGCATATATATATTATAATATACATAGAGATTATTAATCAACAATATGTTGTGTAAATATATTGTCCAAGTTTTGGTAGAGATAGATAGAGATATAACGTATATAGGAATCTACAAATGAACTTTTTACTTTATTTTGTATATAATAAGCTAAGGAGGCAATTATTGTGGGAGTTAACAAGGATTTATTTCATGTTGGAATTGATATAGGTTCAACTACTGTCAAGGTAGTTATTCTAAATAATGAAAATGAGTTGATATATAGTAAATACGAAAGACATTATTCAGATATAAAGAATAAACTTAATGATTTGCTTCTTGATGCATATAATCTAGTTGAAGATGCAGAGCTGACCATTATGGTTACTGGTTCTGGTGGAATCAGTCTTGCAAATGGTATAGGAGTTCCCTTTACACAGGAGGTTATTGCGGCTACAAAGGCAATAAAGACCTTTTATCCTCAAACTGATGTGGCAATTGAATTAGGAGGCGAAGATGCTAAAATTACCTATTTCAATGGTGGTGTTGAGCAGAGAATGAATGGAACCTGCGCAGGTGGAACAGGTTCTTTTATTGACCAAATGGCTACACTACTTAGAGTAGATACTGACGGATTAAATAAATTAGCAAAGAAATATAAAACTATTTATCCGATTGCAGCAAGGTGTGGAGTTTTCGCTAAAACGGATGTCCAGCCACTATTAAATGAAGGGGCAGCTAAAGAAGATATAGCTATATCTGTACTTCAGGCTGTCGTGATACAAACAATTAGTGGGTTAGCATGTGGAAGACCAATTAGAGGTAATGTCGCTTTCCTTGGAGGGCCATTATTCTTCCTATCAGAGCTTAGGAACAGGTTTATCGAAACGTTAAATCTTAAAGAGGATCAGATAATATTCCCTGAACATTCACAGATATTTGTAGCTATTGGCGCAGCATTGTCATCTATTAATGAGGAACCTGTATCCTTTAAAGTATTACTGAGTAATATTGAAAAACTAGGAGAAGTAGATTCAAGCGAAACAAATAGGCTAGAGCCACTTTTTGCAAATGATGAAGAATATCAAGCTTTTAAAAAGAGGCATAAAGCAAGTGCAGTTAAAAGGAAGGAAATTTCGACATACCAAGGTGATTGTTTTTTGGGGATAGATGCTGGTTCTACCACTACAAAAGCGGCGCTTATAGATAACGAAGGAGCAATTCTGTATTCTTACTATGGTAGTAACGAAGGAAGTCCTCTAAATTCAACTATAAAGGTTCTTAAAGAGCTATATAGCATATTACCGAGTAAGGCGAAAATAGTTAATTCTACTGTTACTGGTTATGGAGAAGGTTTGCTAAAGTCAGCGCTAAATGTGGATATTGGTGAAATAGAAACAATAGCTCATTACAAAGCAGCAGATTTTTTCTGTCCTGGAGTGGATTTTATATTGGATATAGGCGGACAGGATATGAAGTGCCTGAAGATAAAGGATGGAAATATTGAGAGCATACTTTTAAACGAGGCATGTTCTTCAGGTTGTGGCTCATTTTTGGATACCTTTGCAAGCTCTTTGGATATGAGTATTGAGGACTTTGCAGTGGAAGCTATATCCTCTAAAAAACCTGTTGACCTTGGCTCAAGATGTACTGTTTTTATGAACTCAAGAGTTAAGCAATCTCAAAAGGAAGGGGCTACTGTAGGAGATATCTCAGCAGGTTTATCCTATTCTGTAATTAAAAATGCTTTATTTAAGGTAATTAAAGTTAAGAGCCCAAAAGAAATGGGAGAAAAAATAGTAGTTCAGGGTGGTACTTTCTATAACGATGCAGTTCTCAGAAGCTTTGAATTGCTATCAGAAAGAGAAGCTGTGAGACCTGATATTGCAGGTATAATGGGAGCCTTTGGGGCAGCTCTTATTGCAAGAGAACGTTACGAGGCAGGTACAATTACAAATTTACTAAATCAAAATGAGTTAATGGACTTTAATATTGATACAAAGGTTTCAAGATGTGGATTGTGCTCAAATAACTGTTTATTAACTATTAATAAGTTTGGAAATGGTGAAAAATTCATATCTGGAAATAGATGTGAAAAAGGTGCGGGAAAAGGCAAGGAGCAGAATCTTTTACCTAACCTCTTCAAATATAAATATCAGAGAATATTTAAATATAACCCCCTTTCTAAAGCAGATGCAAAGAGGGGAACTGTAGGTATTCCAAGAGTTCTGAATATGTATGAGAATTATCCCTTCTGGTTTACGCTTTTTACTGAGCTTGGCTTTAGAGTTGAACTGTCGGATGTGTCATCTAATAAGCTGTATGAAGAGGGCATAGAAACCATACCTTCAGAATCTGTATGTTATCCAGGAAAGCTTGTGCATGGACATATTGCGAACCTCATAAAAAAAGGGGTGAAGTTTATTTTTTACCCTAGTATTACCCATGAGAAGCTAGAACAGCAGGATGCGGATAATCATTTTAATTGTCCTATAGTAGTTTCTTATCCTGAGGTTATAAAAAACAATATGGACATATTAAAAGAAGAGAATATTTTGTTTATGAAACCGTTCTTACCTTTTGATAATGAAAAGAAGCTTGCCCAGAGATTATTTGTAGAATTGAAAGCTTTTAATATTGACGAAAACGAAATTAAGAGAAGTGTAAATAAGGCATATCTGGAGCAGGAAACCTTTAAAAAGGATATTCAAAAGGCTGGAGAGGATACGCTTAAATTAATACAAGAAAGAGGAATTAAAGGTATAGTGCTTGCAGGAAGACCTTATCACATAGATCCTCAGATAAATCATGGAATACCAGAAATGATTACTTCACTTGGAATGGCTGTATTAACTGAAGATTCCGTTTCTCAGCTTGGAAATATTGAAAGGCCACTTAGGGTAGTTGACCAGTGGGCTTACCATTCAAGACTTTATGCGGCAGCAAGCTTTGTTGCAACGCAGAAGAATCTTGAACTTGTACAACTCAATTCCTTTGGCTGTGGGCTAGATGCGGTGACAACTGACCAGGTTCAGGAGATATTAAATGGAAATTCAAAAATTTATACTACTTTGAAAATTGATGAAGGAAACAACCTTGGAGCAGCAAGAATTAGACTTCGTTCTCTAAAAGCAACTATGGCTGAGAGAGAGAAAAGTGGCTTCAAACTTAAGAAAGTAGATACAAAATATAAAAGAATAGCCTTTACAAAGGAAATGAGAAAAAATCATACTATTTTGGCTCCTCAGATGTCTCCTATTCATTTTCAGTTTTTAGAAGAGGCCTTTAGACTATCTGGATACAATTTAGTAGTTCTTCCATCAAATGATAATAAGGCTGCTGATGTAGGGCTGAAGTATGTAAATAATGATGCTTGTTATCCAGCAATAATTGCTATTGGACAGCTAATGGAGGCCTTACTGTCAGGGGAATATGATTTGGACAATACATCAGTCTTGATATCTCAAACTGGTGGAGGCTGTAGAGCTACAAACTATATAGGGTTCTTGAGGAAGGCTTTGAAGGATGCAGGCTTAGAAAGAGTTCCTGTTTTATCTTTAAATGCAAGTGGTATGGAAAAAAATCCAGGCTTTAAAATTTCCCTTGGGTTGCTTAATAAAGCCATGATGGCGTTATTATATGGAGACTTATTTATGAATGTACTATATAAAGTCAGACCATATGAAAAGGTTAAAGGCAGCGCAAATGCATTGTATGAAAAATGGGTTAAGGTATGTATTAATTCACTTAAATCTGCTAATAGGAGCGAATTTAAAAAGAATATCCGCAATATTATTAAGGAATTTGATGAATTTGAAATAACTGATCAGGTTAAGCCAAAGGTTGGTTTAGTTGGAGAGATACTTGTTAAGTTCCATCCTACAGCAAATAATAATGTAGTTGATATTGTAGAAGCTGAAGGTGGAGAGGCAGTAATGCCTAGTCTCACAGGATTCATATTATATTGCGCTTACAATCAGGATTTTAAATATAAGTATCTATCAGGAAGTAAGAAATCACAAATTCTTGGTGGCGCAGCTATAAAAGCTATTGAATTCTATATGCACTCTTATGTTAAGGCATTAAATAAGAGTAATAGGTTCCATGGACCAGAAACAATTGAGGAATTGGCTCAGGGAGCTGCATCGGTTCTATCCTTGGGAAATCAAACGGGTGAAGGCTGGTTTTTAACTGGTGAAATGATTGAGCTTATAAACAGTGGTGTGAAAAACATCATTTGTATGCAGCCTTTTGCATGCTTGCCAAATCATGTAACTGGAAAGGGTATGATGAAGGAGCTTAAAAAAGTTTACCCTGGAACTAATATAGTAGCAATAGACTATGACCCAGGTGCTAGTGAAGTAAATCAGCTTAACAGAATAAAGCTAATGATTTCTACAGCTTTTGAGAATATTAATGAGCTCAAACAGCGTAAAGAAAAATCAACTATTCATACAACAAAGCATATTAAGGATGTTGCAAGTATGCTTTAAACAGGAATATAAATTCAATCTAGAATGATAGGGGCTGTAACAAAAGCCCCTATCTAAACGAATAATCCTACGTAGAATTTTGGATTCTATGTGGGAATATGAATAAAAACTGTTTTTAATCCCTACATGCAAAATCAAATGACTCTTTTACCTATCAGCATTGAAGATTTTATCCCTCAAAATTATATTGATGAGAGAAGTTTGTTGACAGAATACTTACCAATGATAATCCTTCAATATTCTATTTATTAATAGCAACCATAATATCTAATAATATAAAAGATACAACTATTAACGATAAACTATTCAATTTATCAAAAAAATTGAATAATGATAATCATAATGAAACTTATACTGTCAAAGGGTTTGC
This sequence comes from Bacillota bacterium, assembly GCA_023441625.1. Lineage (GTDB taxonomy): Bacteria > Bacillota > Clostridia > Acetivibrionales > DSM-1351 > Ruminiclostridium. The sequence continues at coordinate 8,415 of JAEZOA010000158.1, read as the reverse complement.
TTTGATAAAGTTAAGCAATGGTTCCGGAAGTGCTCTTGATATTCAATTGGATACTGGAGATTATAGTGAAAAAGATTTGATAGGAAAAACACTAACTACAGTGGAGTGATTTTGAATTGCTCCTTCTTCAATCAATAATCAAAAAGACAGCATGTAAAAATTTCCGGAGAATTACTGATTTGAGGTAATTCTGCGGTGTTTTGGTATTATTGTGTTCTTAAAAATTTCAATACTTTGATACCAGCCAACTTTGCTGATACAGATATGGTTCTTCTGTAGCAAGCCAATCGGTAGAAGAAAAGGTTTTTAACCTGTAAAGAAAGGTTTTAGGCAGTATTGGGAGAAGAAGCGAGCAGTAACGCATATACGGTTGTAAGTATAGCATCGGGAGTATATAATTTGGGTAAGGGTGCTGTTACGATAGTGTCGCAGGCAAAGAAATTCTATACATCGGTAAAGGGCATCAGTACCGGGGCAGACATAGCTCAAGATATTTTATCCGGAGCAAATAAGCTTGATGTTAATTCAACACAATACTGTAAAAGTGTACTCAGATTGAAATGCTCAATTTAATACAGGGATTGGAGCAGTAATAGATGCTGTCCCAAGGTGGTAAAGATTCAGATAGTGATGATATTTCAATTAAAAAAATGGGGACAAGAACAATTATAACTTCCAGAAATACAAGCAGATGCAAAAATAATACAGAATAGTATTGATTTTGATTAGGAGCGTTATCTTTTGAAAATTATTCCAGGGTATATCTGCTGGAGATGTTGCTGGAAAAGCAGTTACTGTAACAACAGTTGCTGCTGGATTAACGGTTGGAGCTGGATTCATAACTACTGGGATTGGTGCACCAGTAGGTGTGGCAATTGTTGTAGGTATAAGTGTTTTGGTTGGTCTCGCAGCAGACTGGATAAAAGATGAATGTATAGGTAAGAAATAAGAGAAAAGGACTAGTCAAAATGAGTTTTGGATTTTTATCGATACCGAGTTATTTAGGATTATGCTTAATTGTTAGTAGTATCCTTTTATACACTGTTGTAAAGCGTTGGAATAGAGATAGAAAAGGCTTGATAGTTCTCTATTTGACAATAGCAATAGGTGCAATTATTGCGGCGAGCATAAGTATGATTAAAGAAACGACCAGTATTTACTATAAGCACTTTGGTAATATGGGATATATTCTAATGGGGTACTTAGGAATTATCGTAGTTGAATTATTTTATCTGTCTATAACACATAAAGGAAATGCAAAATCTAAGAGGACCATACTAATAGGATGGGGGTTTATAGTTATACCACTTTTACTGGCTCTATTAGTTTACTTTACGTTAGATTAGAAAAGTCTTTTATCAAATATTGTAGACGGTTGCCCATACAATGACTGACTTTTTTACCGGTTTATTTAATGTTTCAAACCATGTACTTCTAATTTAAATTGAAAGCACAGCACTAATGATGTTCATCAGGATAATACTATGGCTAAATTAAAATGGGAGCTGACAAAGAACTCTGTAACATGTGTAGCATTTCTTGATGGTGAGACATTATACGATGATGATGAAATATAATATTACTGGCACTTTTATTCAAACACAAAGACACTTCATAAAGACGCAACGCCTGAACATATATTAGCAGCATTATCGGGAACAATTCAGCACTCATCTCCTTATACAGATGAAATGATAAAATGTGGGGCTACTGGAGTGAATGCAACATTAGATCTAGGCTATGCTGAGTATGAGATGAATAATAAAAACTTTATATTCCTGTACAGACTTAAAGGAAATGGAACATATTCAGAAGGATATAATTATTATGGCGGAAGTAAACAATTAAAAGCTACTTATAAAAGAATAAAATAAGCAGTGTTTTATGAAGATAGAATAACAGAGTACTTAAGGATATATTAAAGTTGATAAGACTAAATACAAAATTATAATAAAGATCTGATTTCCAAAAAAAAAGGTAGAGGTCAGATCTTTTAGTTTTGATAGTGTTTCAGTGAAGATGCTTACTTGGTTGAGAGATTAGTATATGGAAAAACGGTTCAAAGCATATAACATATGTGCACATAATGTAACAGAGTAAACATAATTGTAAAAAAATAAATAAGTTTATGGTAGAGGGATTAATGTGTATGATAAATGGACTAGCCCGAAAAACGAAGAGAAACGACGATAATAGTATTAACGTGATATTTTTATAATTTCTATGATTTTAGCAGCATATTATAGTATAATTATAATATACATGAGCTGTGGTAGTCCTTGTGAAACATAGTAATATTGATTATAATACTAGACATGTGGTAAATATTTGTAATTACAATTAATTCACATAGTTTAGCGAAAGGGGGTACGACATGTCATATTTTTATATAGTTGTTTTTTTAGTTGGTGTTTTTTATACTTTTGTTTCTTTAATAATTAGTGGTATTACAGGTGGATTACACTCACATGGAGATATTGGTGGCAGCATGGATGGACATATTGGTGATCATGGACATGTGGATGTAGGAAATGTAGATCATGGCGTGCAGGCTAACACAAACGCTATACACATACCACATCCGGGAAATTTTCATGCAAGTCATGGTGCTGATGCAAGTCAGGTTGGTAATGTTGATGGACAGAATGGACATTCTGCAGAGGGACATTCAGGGGCATCTCATAATGTGTTATCGTGGTTTTTATTAATATTAAATCCAATAGTGGCAGTATCTTTTTTAACTGTTTTTGGTGGAATGGGAATAATGGGAATAAACTATTTTAAATGGAAAAGTGTCATTATTTTCGTTGTTGCAGCAGCCTCTGGAATAATTGTTTCAACTCTATTGTATAAGTTTGTTGCAAAACCTCTTTATAGAAGTGAAAATACTTCAGATGTTCCTAGAGGAGCGTTAATTGGAACATTGGCAGAGGTTACAACTGATATACTAACCAATGGTTTTGGCACTATTCAGTACACTGTGAATTCTATTAGGTTCACTGCACCTGCAAAGCATATTGAACAAAATGCTGTCAAACAAGGTGAAAAGGTAGTTATATGCAAGATAGAGGACAATGTATTTTACATTAGTGAAGTATCGAGTATTTTAAATTAATATAAAATGAAAAGGAGAGTTTAGAATGGGAGAATATTCAGCTTATTTAGTACCCGCATTAATTGTAGTAGTTCTTATTATTTTAATTTTTAGTTTAATCAACATGTACAAGAAGGTACCACAGGACAAAGCACTAGTAGTTACTGGTTTTAGGGGAAGAAGAGTTATTACAGGTGGCGGTGGAATAGTCGTTCCTATGTTGGAAAGAATGGACGTTATTTCTTTGGAAAACATGCAAATAGATATTCGAATTGATGGTGCACTTACATCACAGGGTGTTGGAATTGTCGCTGATGGAGTAGCGGTTGTAAAGGTTAAATCAGACAGAGAGTCTATATTATCTGCAGCAGAACAGTTTAACACCTCAAAAGGTTTGGATTATATGGTAGGTATTATTGCAAAAACTACTCAACAGGTGCTTGAAGGTAAACTTCGTGAAATTGTATCAAAAATGACTGTTGAGACAATTTACAGAGATAGAGAGACTTTTGCATCTCATGTTCAAGGCGTTGCAGCAACTGAATTGCAGAGTATGGGCCTTGAGCTGAAGGTATTAACCATTAAGGATATATCAGATAAGAATGGGTACCTAGAAGCACTTGGAAAGCCTAGAATTGCAGAGGTAAAGAGAGACGCTCAAATTGCAGAGGCAGAAGCAACTAAGGAAACAAAGGTTAAGACTGCTGAGGCTAATCGTGAAGGTGAAGCTGCTAGAATACAGTCTGAAACAAGGATTGCAGAAGAAAACAAAAATAAAGAACTCAAAGTTCAGTCCTATAACAAGGATCAACAAACAGCAAAGGCTGATGCCGACCTTGCTTACGAAATACAAGCAAATATTGTTAAAAAAGAAGTTGCTGAGACTGCAATGCAGGTTGAGATAACAAAGAAACAGAAAGAAATAGAACTTGCTGAGCAAGAAGCTCTTAGAAAAGAAAAAGAACTCGAAGCTACTATTAGAAAGCAAGCTGATGCAGATAATTATCAAGCTACCAAGGTTGCTGATGCTAGCAAGTACAGAGAAGTTGCAGCTGCAGAGGCAAGATCCCGTGCTATAGAGATGGAGGGTGAAGCTAAAGCAAAGGCAAAGAGAGCAGAAGGTATGGCTGAGGTAGAGATTATAAAGGCAAAGGGTGAGGCTGAGGCATCCGCCATGGCTAAGAAAGCAGAAGCCTTCAAGTTGTATAATGATGCGGCTGTTACTCAAATGATAATTGAAAAGCTTCCTGAGATTGCAAACGCAATAGCAAGCCCACTTGCTAAGACTGAAAAAATTGTTATTGTTGACAATGGCAACAGTGGTGAAGCAAAAGGCGCAGCCAAGGTTACAGGATATGTAACCGACATAATTTCACAGCTTCCAGAAAGTGTAGAAGCAATAACTGGTCTGAATGTTTTGGATTTGTTAAAAAAGACTGGGATAGCTAAGCCAGAAGAAATAAAGAATGAAGAAGTTTAATAGATATATTTAGGGGATGTTGTAAAAGTATGGATACAATAAAGCTAAAAGATTATGTTTAAATAGTACTTCCGTACAAACTTATATCAATGGATTGCTCCCAAAGTAATTGCTGAAATAGTCTGGTTCACCACAAGCGGTTTTGCCGTCGCAGAACACTCGACATCGTGTCTCGGGTTGCTGCTCAAAGTGACGTCCTGTCGCTTTGACGGCAAAAACACTTATGTTTCACCTACAATTTCAACAATTACTTTTAACTGAGCTTCCCATTGATATAAGTTGTACTCACGTACTATTAAACAAAAAGTTTTTCTCGTATATTGTATTCTGTATTGCAACAGCCCCTTTTTCACTGCTTTTCATTACTTGCCTCTAAGTTTAAATATGCTTTGACAGTTTGTAAATCATCAATAACTGGAACTCCATGAGCTATCAGTTTGTTTTTGCATTCATGTCCTATAGCAATCAGTAGACAATCACAGCCTAATTCCTTTGCAGTTTGAAAATCATGAGAGGTATCTCCAATTAAAAGTACCTCTTTATTATTAACATCCATTTTTTGAAGCCAGCTTTTGCCTGCCGAGATTTTGCTTACAGCATGACAGTTTTCAAGTCCAATTAGGCTTTTGAAGTAGCTATCAATTTTAAAATGGTTCACCTGCTCCACAAGATTGTCTATTTGAGAGGCTGATAATATCACCTGTTCAATTCCTCCAGCTTGTATGCATTTTAATATCTCAATGGCATCTTTATTTAAATTAGCATGCAGGCTATCCTTCTGATATTTCGAAATATATTCAATAGCAAGTACCTCAAATGACTCAACTGAAAAATCAAAGCCTAGCTTTCTATAATAATTGACAATAGGAAATTCTATAATTTCTTTATATCTGTCAGAGTCCAATAGAGGTAAGCTACGCTTATTAAGCATTTCATTCATCACATTTATGCATATATCCAAATCGTCTAACAGCGTGCCATTCCAATCCCAAATAATATACTTATATCTACTCATTTTTGACCCCTTCAAAATCCCTATATAGCAAGCTTGGCTGAATTCCAGTATTATTCTGATATTTACCACTGACATACTTCTGATATTCACCTTGAAGAGAATGGTAATATATCTGACAGATTTCAACGCCAGCATATATCCTGACAGGCTGAATACACTGAATCTCCAAAGTCCAGAAGCCGCTAAAGCCTACATCTCCAAACCCAGCTGTTACATGTACATATAATCCCAACCTACCAATAGATGATCTCCCCTCAAGCATAGGAACAAATTTCTCTGTCTTTGTATATTCCAATGTTCTTCCTAGATAAAGATTTCCTGGTTCAAGTACTAAACCCTCCTCAGGAATAATGATGCTCTTTGTTTTATTCGGCTTTTTCATATCAAGAATATCTTCTTCGTAAATTAAAAGCTCATTGTGAAGTTTTAAATTGTAGCTGTTTGGATTAAGATTTTCTTCGTTGTATGGTTCAATAATAATTTCCTTACCAACGTGTTTTTTTATTTCCAGACCAGATAATATCATTTTTTAAATCCCCCAAATCAAAAGTGGCATATAAATAAATTCCATATACCAACAATATTACATTATTTTATTAGCTCTTTCAACTTTATGAAGATTAAAAATCAACTATATAAAAAATTGACTTTACTATATTTAATAAATTAGTATAATTATAATATTGCTTTAAAAAATAGTGGAGGCCAAATAGTAATGAGTATATTGACAGTAGAAAATGTTAGCCATGGTTTTGGTGGCAGGAAGATATTGGAGGATGCTTCCTTTAGATTACTAAAAGGTGAGCATGTAGGGCTTGTAGGTGCAAATGGAGAAGGTAAATCAACATTTTTAAATATAATTACAGGAAAATTAATGCCTGATGAGGGTAAGGTTGAATGGTGTAACAGAATTACTACTGGATACTTGGACCAGCATACTGTGCTTGCGCCGGGTAAGACTATTCGAGATACCTTGAGAGAGGCTTTTCAACATATGTTTAATCTTGAAAAGGAAATGCTTGAAATATATGAAAAAATGGGCGATGCAACAGAGAGTGAAATAAATGCTATGATGGAGGATGTAGGAGAAATTCAAAACGAGCTAGATCACAGTGGATTTTATACTCTTGACTCAAAGATTGATGAGGTTGCAAATGGTCTGGGGTTAGGAGATATTGGCCTTGAAACCGATGTTTCCAACCTGAGTGGAGGACAGAGAACCAAAGTATTGCTTACAAAACTTTTATTACAAAGTCCAATGATAATGATTTTAGACGAGCCTACAAACTTTCTTGATGAGAACCATATTATTTGGCTAAAAAACTATCTTAAAAACTATGAAAATGCTTTTATTCTAGTATCCCATGACATTCCGTTTTTAAATGATGTTGTTAATGTAATCTATCATGTGGAGAATTCAATACTTACCAGGTATGCAGGAAATTATGATGAATTTCAGAGAATGTATCAGCTCTCAAAGCAACAAATTCAGCAGGCATATGAAAAGCAACAAAAGGAAATTGAGAAGCTTGAAGATTTTGTTGCAAGAAATAAGGCTAGAGCTGCTACCGCCAATATGGCAAAGAGTAGACAAAAAAAGCTAGATAAAATGGATATTATTAATAAAGTTCAAGAAAAAATTAAACCTATATTTAAGTTTAAGGAGGCTCGCGCACCAGGACGATTTATATTCCAAACCCATAATTTGATTATTGGTTATGAATCGGCTTTAACAGGCACTCTGAACATTGCACTAGAGCGTGGGCAGAAGGTTGCAATTAAAGGTGTAAATGGATTGGGTAAGTCTACTCTGCTAAAGACGCTGTTGGGAATACAAAAACCTTTTAGTGGAAAGGTCAAGCTAGATGATTATTTGTATCCTGGTTACTTTGAGCAAGAAGGTGAACGCTTTAACAGCAATACTGCATTAGAGGAGATTTGGCACGACTATCCTGGAATGTCAAATGCAGAGGTGCGTGGTGCACTAGCTAAATGTGGTTTGACGGCTGAACATATTACCAGCCAAATGATGGTACTCAGTGGTGGTGAAAATGCCAAGGTACGACTATGCAAGCTGATGCTGAAGGATGTTAATTGGCTGATACTAGATGAACCTACAAATCATTTGGATGTTGCTGCAAAGGATGAACTAAAAAGGGCATTGAAAGAGTTTAAAGGCACTGTGCTTATAGTATGCCATGAACCTGAATTCTATGAAGATTGGGTTACTGAGGTATGGAATGTGGAAAGCTGGACAACTAAAATTGTGTAAGACTTAAATTCACAATGAAGGATAGAGTTTGCCATGTTTTCCTGTTTAGTTTGTTGATGCTGCTCCGCTAGTTAATATTCCTTTTTACTAATTGTTTCATCATATTTGAATTATACACTAGAAGCAGCTTCTTCGGAGGTTGCTTTTATTTTTCTTTAAAAAGGAAGCTATTAATCTGGTGGAAAAAATCTTATGTAAAAGTTGTTATTAAAATGTATAAAAAAATATGTTATAATTTTTATTATGTGGGCTTTTATTAGTGTTGCATGGTATTATATTTTATGAAAGTTTATAGAAAAGTAAATTCACATCCTTTATATATATTTAGTTCATAAAGGAAAGGTTTATAATTATATTTTTATGGCAATTAGGTTTAGGGGGTTAGCGTGAAGGAATTAAAATGCAGTTATAACTTGATCGCGTACCTCCACGATAAATTTCATTATTATTTTAGCCAAAAGTTGGCGTGGAGGTTTAGTATGAAAAAAAAATTACTTATGGGTAACGAGGCAATAGCCTTTGGCGCTATTAAAGCTGGGGTTAATGTGGTGACA
>JAEZOA010000031.1 GCA_023441625.1 Bacillota bacterium | reverse complement strand
ATACTGCATTTGATGAAATATTAAAAGATGCAGATGTTTTACAACATTGTTTATATAATCCGCTTTTTCCTGTGATGGAACATGAAAAATGTAGGTTTCAGAACTTATTAACTGAATTTGGTATTTTGGTAAAATTTATAATACGAAGTTAAGTTAATTCACTATCGTCCATGATAAGAATTAAAACCATCTTCCCAAAGGAGTAAAAATAGAGATATGAAGCTAAGAGATTTAACAGCTTGTGAAATTGAAGCCATGAATCATATTATTTATAATAGTGAAGAAGTTGACACATTACAGATTTTATTTGGTATCATTGCTTTGGATATATATGTTGAAAAACAGGGGAAGATTGAATATCAATACTTATCTGATAATTATACTAGCTGCAAACCAAATTATGGGCCCGCAGCTTTCTGGGGCATTATTGAAACGTGGATAAGTGAATCGATGATATATAAAAATATTGGGCTTGTTAAAGAGATAGCCAAATCAACTAAGGGATTAGAAAGTAACATAAATTCCTTAGCTGCCATTTTATCATATTCTGTTTGTCGAATTAATAACGGAATTTCAGGTAAAAAAGATAGAGAAATTATTAAATTCTTTGAAAAAATAAATCAAGACTTACTACATTCGAGAGGAGTTGGAATGGAAAAATCACCAGTTGAGACTTTCAAGTTCATAGTTTCATGTTTAGAGTTTTTGGGATTTAAAAGAAGTGAAACGATTGACAAGTCTATTACGGTAGATGTAAGTAATATTAAGTATGAGGAGTTATGTAATTGAACCTGAGTTTATTACTAAATTTAGTTGGCATTACTCACATTTGTGAAGTTAACAAACCACCCATTATAGTTAATAGATAATGAAATTGCTGTAATACAAGATAAAATGAGGAGATGAAATTTTGACTTATAAGTACACATATATCCGTCGGGCAATATATGAAGAAAATCCAGCAGGAAAGCTTAATAAATATAGAAGCTTGTCTGAAATTGCACGGTTATTTAAACGACCATACTGGATTATGTTAGTTTCTTTATTGTTTTCCTTAATTTTTCTAGCTATATGTATTGTGTTTTTTCCTAAAAGTCCTTTCCTTTATATCCCAATGGCTCTAATCATTTTAATTATTATACTGAGCCAAATACAAAGAGAAAAGCATATGTATAATGAAACGGCAAGGGCTCAGGAAATATGTGAGCTTGAAAAAAATTACGAGGGGTATGTCAAGAGTGTTTGGAATATAATGTTGAAATACGGGATTGACACACCTGAAAAGATGCAGAAGTTAAAGGCTGAATGTAAAATAACTTTAAAGAAGCATGAAGACAAATTAGCTAAAATCAATGGCAAAATTTTTGAAATGCTGATAGGTGTTCCTTTAGGTGCATTGATTGCAAGTATAATTTATTCAAATAGTAATACTGTTCCAGTAGCAATTGTATCCATTATAATAATTGGGCTAGCAGTTTTAGGTCTTATAAGATTAGTTGGATATATAGAATACTATTCTGAAGGATATTTCAAAGACAAATATTTATTAGATGCTATTTATGAGCTCGATTATTCTGAGAAATGCTTTAAATCTTAAATTTTAATAGTATATGTGATACTCTAACATATAGTTACAATGATATAATCGTTGCTCCTATTAAACTAGTTATCTTTACATAGATAATGTGAAATATTAGGCAAAAGTATAATGCTTTACAATAAAAAAACTAGCCTTCGATCATAACCAATAACAGGTGTTTTAGCATAATACTTAACAAAAGCAAAATAGGTTTCATATTCTTTTTACAAAACTTATTTTTCGAAGAAAATCAGTATTTAAGTATTAATTGTAATTTAGAGGTAAGGAAAACGATGACGCAGGCAGTAATTTTTGATATGTTTGAAACGTTAATAACGCATTATCAAAGTCCACTATATTTTGGAGCACAGATGGCGATGGATGCTGGAATTCCAGAAGATTAATTTCAGTCACTTTGGCATTCAACTGAACATAAACGAACTATAGGAAAGTTAACATTTGAAGAAGTGTTGGAAATAATTCTCAGGGCGAATTGTTGTTACTCCGAAACGCTTTTAAAGGAAATTGTAAAAAAACGTATAGCGGCAAAGTAAGAGTGTTTTAGGCACTTACATTCTGAAATTATTCCAATTCTTTCAATATTAAGAAAAAGGGGAATTTTGGTTGGATTAATAAGTAACTGTTTTTCTGAGAAAGTTGATGTAATCAGAAGAAGTGAGCTGTTACCATATTTTAATGCTATCTATCTTTTATATGAACAAAAGTTTCAAAAGCCAGATGAGGCGATTTTCCAAAAATGTATGGATGGCCTTTCAGTGAAGGCAGAGGAATGTATATATATTGGAGACGGAGGCAGTAATGAGTTGGAAGCTGCTGACAAACTAGGGGTGAAAGCTCTTCAAGCTGCTTGGTATTTACAGGATAGAACAACACAACCTTCAAAGCGAAAGCATGATTTCCTCCAACTGGAAAACCCGCTTGATTTGCTGAATTATGTTGATCGGTAGTCTAGTAAAGTTACTCGTCTATAGCATATCATTATAAATTGATAATCTTGCGGAAATCTCAGTTTTCTGTTATTACACAACTAGCAATTTACAAGGGTACTTCGATTCGTCTGCATCTCAATTTATAGGAATAATTATTTGAAATAATGTGCAGTAAATTCAGAATTTGCAGGGAGTTTATCATGAAGAAAGTTAGAACAATAAGTCTAATAATCATTGTGCTTGCTATTATCTATATAATTGTTAATACTATTAGTATTTGTAGATACAGTAAGATAGACGAAAAATGCAAAGCAGACGTTGCTATTGTTCTTGGTGCAGCCACA
>JAEZOA010000026.1 GCA_023441625.1 Bacillota bacterium | reverse complement strand
TTTTTCAACTTGGAAAACTTTAGTTAGGAGTTGTACAAACATGGATGAAGTTACGTATATGAAAACTAAATTCCGTCAGGAACAATGGGAAAAATTAATAGTAGACTGTCAAAATAGCGGTCTTAATGTAGAGGACTGGTGTGAAAAAAATCATGTTAGTCGTCAAGCCTACTATTACTGGCTCCGTAAGATACGCAAAAAGGCTTGCGAGTCCATGCTGCCCACTATTCCAAAACATAATCCTTCTCTTGCTTTTGCTAAAGTTGAAGTAGAGACTCGTCAACCTGACACATTGGCATCTGTCATCATTCATCTTCCTTTTGCCAAGCTTGAAATTCCGGAAGGTATCAGTCAGAATACAATAGAAACAGTACTCCTGGCTTTGAAAAACATATGCTAGGTGATATTACAGTAGCTAAGGACATCTACATAGCTTGTGGTTATACAGATATGCGTAAATCCATCGACGGCCTGGCGGCTATGGTTCAGGAACAGTTTCGGCTAGACCCATTTTCAAAGAGCCTATATCTTTTCTGTGGTAGACGTCGTGATAGGCTAAAGGTACTCTTCTGGGAAGGAGACGGATTCGTTCTCCTATACAAAAGACTGGAAAATGGTAACTTCAAATGGCCCCGCCGTGTAAGTGAGGTTAGACAACTTACTTGGCAGGAATTTAAGTGGTTGATGGAAGGTCTGGAAATAGAACAACCCAAGGCAATAAAACCTGCCATTCCCGGTTCGTTCTGCTGATAAAAAATATCCTGTAACTGGCTTATTTACTGGATTTCTAGCATGTATTATGGTATAATTATCTTATCAAAAACAGATAAGGAAATATACTATGGATTCCAAAGATGCTTATATAAAGCACCTTGAAAATACAATAAATAACTTACAGGATCAAGTGAGCAATCTTACCGAAATAGTACTTCTCCTGAGAAAAGAAAAGTTTGGTTCCTCCAGCGAAAAGACTCATCGAAAAGATATCGCTGAACAGCTTTCAATCTTTAACGAAGCAGAACTAGAAGCAGATCATTCTGTACCTGAGCCTGTCAGCCAAGACGTAAAAGGTTATAGCCGCAAGGATACGCGTACTAAGCGTGAAGAAATTATTAAAGATCTCCCTGTTCGCGAGATACTTTGTGAATCAGCACCTGAAGATCAGTATTGTCTTCGGTGTGATACGGCCTTAAAACCCATTGGTAAGGAAACTGTCCGTGAGGAACTTGAATATATTCCCGCTAAACTTCAGATTGTACGTTATGTACGGATGGCTTATGAATGTCCTAAATGCAAACATACAGATAATCCCTACATCCAAAAGGCGCTGACACCGTCATCCTTAATGAATCATTCTCTGGCATCCCCAAGCTCAGTTGCAAATGTGATGTACCAAAAGTATGTGAACAGTGTTCCGCTTTACCGCCAGGAAAAGGATTGGGAACGCCTTGGGATGGCACTTACCCGTGCTACCATGGCGAATTGGGTTATTCGTTGTTCAGAGGATTATTTCACCGCTGTCATAGATTATCTTCGTAAGGAGCTACTCAAGCGGGACATTGTCCATTGCGATGAGACACCTGTACAAGTGCTTAAGGAGAAGGGGAAGAAACCACAGACCAAGTCTTACATGTGGCTCTACCGAACTGGTAATGATGACAAGGCGCCGATTATCCTCTACGATTACCAGCCATCCAGAAATGGAGACCATGCAGTCACTTTCCTTAAAGATTTCAAAGGCTACGTTCATTCCGATGGATTCGCAGGATACAACAAGCTGGATGGAATCATTAGATGCGGGTGCTGGGCACACTTGAGGCGTAAGTTCCTAGAAGCAATCCCGGAACGAAAGACAGATGCGGCCCCATTTACCAATGCAGAAACCGGGAGAGATTACTGCAACCGCCTTTTTAAAATTGAGGAAGAACTAGCTGATCTTACACCTGAAAAAAGGTACGACAAGCGTCACGAACTGGAGAAACCAGTTTTGGAGGCTTTCTGGTGCTGGCTTGAAAACTTGACAGTACTTAAAGGTTCAGCTCTTGGCAAAGCAGTTACCTATGCCAAGAATCAAAAGCAATATATGGAGAATTATCTTTTGGACGGAAGATGCTCAATTTCAAACAATGCAGCAGAGAACAGTATACGGCCGTTTACAGTTGGCAGAAAGAACTGGCTCTTTTCAGATACACCAAAAGGAGCATCAGCAAGTGCTGCGGTATATAGTATAGTCGAGACAGCAAAAGCGAATGGCCTAGATGTATATACTTATCTTGAATATTTACTATTATACATGCCTGATACAGACTGGCAGAATCATCCGGAAAATCTGGAAAACCTAATGCCTTGGTCAAAGGCTGCACAAACAGAATGCAAAAGGTAACATTGGGGATCGGCAGTATAGCTGATCCTTTTTCAATTTAAAAGGCACTCTATTGTAGAGCGCTTACCATTCTTCTCATATTTTTCAGAAAGATTTATAAGTTGATTAGTATACTCTTTTAAAATGTTACTAAAAGCGACAGGTAATTTTTCTATAAATTTAGAACGTAATTTATTAAATCTTTCCATTGAAGAAACTGGCTTTAATATATTTATTTTAATAAAGAAATTTATAATAGGACAAAGTGAATGCCTATTAAATTGATCAATTAATCTATCTATAATTTCTTGAGTTATATCCTTTTCTGAATGTACTATATCATTCATTTTCCTAAATATCTCAATTCTATTCTGTATGTTTTCATATGAACTTGATGGCTTTCTATATGCATTAATCATTTTTGTATATTCAGCAAACAAGTTATAAACATAGTTATTTGTAAGTAAATTTTTACTTTCTAGAAGCAGACTATCAATTTTAATAGTATACCAACAATCGGAACACATATTATTATAAAACAGTATACCTTTAGCTGATTTTCCACACTTTACACAAACACCATATAATTTATAACAACAAGTTGGACATACAAATTTATCATTAACTTTACGCAGAGTCTTATATTCTTTATTACAGATATTACAAGTTTTTCGTGGAACATAATACTTTTGATAGCAAGAGGCACAAATCGGTTTTCCATTATCATATTTTGTAGTAGTAGCAAGTTTATTACAGATAGAACAAGGATGTTTTGGGCAATAAAACTCATAATAACAGGATTTACAAACAGATTTTTTGTCAATATTTTTGAATGATTTTCGCTCTTGATGACAAACATGACAAGTTTTCAATGGTTGATATAATTTACGATAGCAATTTCCGCATACTGGTCTTCCTTCATCAAATTTAGTAACAATATTTAATTTATTACATATTGAGCATACTTTTTTTGGGCGGTAAAATTTATTATAACATGATGAACAGATTAATTTAGTGTCTACATTTTTAATAAAAGTAACATAATTTTTACAAATATCACAAGGGTTATAAAATTTCTTAAAACAGAAATTACAGACTGGTTTGCCTTTTATAATTTTCTCTATTGTACTAAGCGTATTGCATTTTGAACATGTTGTATTTAATACTTCCATTATATCCTCCAAATTAAAACTCATAGAATGATCTTATTAATTTATAGTATCTCGTTGCAGTCAAGTGGTTAATTCCAAAATTCTTCATTAATAATGCTGGATGATATAATCCGTTTATCATAGCGTTATTTACTGCCGTGTAATATAACTCTGTCGCTGTAACATCAAATGCACTAACAATTCTACAAACTGAGCTTAATGATATTGCAGTGCTAGTATGTCTGCCAGGAAAAGCATATTCGTTATTCGAATTTAAGGTGTTTAAATATTCTATAAATAAAAAAATAATTATTTCTGGTATTTCGTGATTAGTTTTTTTAAAACATAGATTAATTTTAGTTTTGCTTTCTGATTTAGTGAAAGAAAAATTACTTATTTTTAATTGTCTGATATCTTGGGGGGTAAGTCCATAAAGAAGCATTAGAATAATTATTATTCTATCCCTAAGTCTAATATTTGAATTATATAGGCATACCTCAAGTAATTGTTTCTGCTTATTATCACTAAGGCTTACATTTAAATCATGCCTATAGTTTGAGCATGGAAGATACAGTAGAGTAAAGGTTAATTTATTTTTGTTTATATACTTTACAAAATGTCTTAGATTGCCTTTGTCATAGGGTTTAAGACGTATATAGGCATCTAGTGTTTGATTGTTAATTTGGGTTGATTGTCCAATGTCCAATAATGTATAACAAAAATTTAAAAATCTAATAGCTGTCAATAGATATAGGTAGCAGGTATAATAAGTAAATCTGGAATCTTTAAAAACCCATCCTCTTTCTGTATATCTTTTTAATTTACTAAGCAATCCTTCTTTATATGTTGCTATTGTATTTTGGAGATTAGTTGACAATTTGCTAATTTGTTCATTTAGATTGTTAAGTAAAAATAAGCCATTATCATAATCTACAAAAATACTTTTTGAATATAAAAATGCTATTAGGTCATTAATAAATAGTTTATGCGAGGAATAGTTACTAATTAAATTTATAAAGATAATACTTGTAAAAGTATAGTTATTATCTGAGTATGCTAAATTTAAATCATTTAACAAAAGCTCTGATTTTTTAACTTGTGTCCAAATGCTTTCATATGAGGCTGTTAAGGCTTTGTTGTTAAAATAATCTTCCATAATCGAAGTGAAAATCTCACACCAATTCTTCTTAAGGTTTGTAAATATAGCTATAAATTTTTGCTTATGATAGCAATTACGGCAATATGGTTTAGCATCTAAATGAGAATAAATAGGCAACAGTGGATTGTAACAGGAATAACATATATCTGATTGTTGCTTAGCACAGTCCGGACATATTACAGAATTATCACTATAGATATGTTGAACTGAGTTCTGTTTACCGCAAATGCTACAAATATAGGAGTTTCTACTTACATCAATGGTAGAAATATTATTTTGTCTGAAATTTTCATAACAACGGCTACATACATGGGCTCCATTTAATACATATGGGGACTCTATACTCCTGCCACATCTAGAACATAGGTTGTTTGGTGAAGAATAACATTTTATACATACCTTTTTATCTATTGAGTTAATTGCAAGTAATTCTGATTTGCCACAAATAGAACAAATTTGCTTATTCCTATAATGCTTTATATAACATGAGTCACATACAAATTCAGCTATGCTCAGCTTAACAGCTGCAGAAGATTGTTTATTACAGATACTACAAGTATGTATTGGTTGTTTATAACATTTACGACATATAGCCTTACCATCTACTTTCTTATGAACTCTAGCGAGATTACCACAAATGCTACAAATTTTCTGAGGGTATGAATGCTCTTTTTGATAACAAGAAGTACAAAGACCTTTTGCTTTATGTGGATGATTAGTAGTATTGCATTTTATGCAACTAGAGTATTTACTTGACCAACTATTTTCAGACATTAATTAATTACACCACCTTTTGGACCCAGTATAGAAGTAGGTATATCAGACTGCTCTGATTTCTTACGGGGTTTTGGACCAGGCTTAATACCAATCTCATCACCAACTGCTTTTAGTAATTTTTCAGCATTCTTACCGGATGAAGTGTGTACCATAATATCAGCAGGTGTACATTCAAGAATATCGCATAAAGCATCAAGCACCTTAGTATTGATTCTTTCTGGCATTTTATCAACAATTAATGTGACCATTGAAGAAGTAATGTTGACTCCATGAGCATTTAATAATTTTGTTAAGTCTGTACACCGCCATATCCCTTTCTCAGCCATTTTTTCTTTTAATCTCCACTTAAACATAATTACCTCCTAAATAAGTTTTATTAGGTTGTAAGTGCAAATAAACTTGATTATTTGATATATTATTACCGATTTGATTATTTATAAAACTCTGAGAAAGACCTTTAATCCTTAAAATATCAGCTATATAATATTGCCGGAAAAGGTTTATGCTTTCAATTCTCTGTACCAATGGGAGCTTTGAATTGTAAATTCTTAATCTATTGTTTATATAATGTTGAGATAGAATATTACCCTTAATGGTTGAAAATAATTTGCTGTTACAGGGTTTGCTATTAAGACTGATAATATCAAGATATTTACGTATATCCTCTGTTGCTTCATGGAATAGAGGATATATAAGCCTGTTATTTACGTTTTGAATATAAATGTTGCCGTATGATTCTAGAGACTGATCGCTAAAGTTAAAATCAATTAGGGTTAAGTTTAATACTTCTTCAATTCTTAGACCGTATGAATAGCATAATTGAAAAATAATTTTGTCTCTTTTAACTGTAATGTAATTAAGAGAGTCAGAAGAATATTCTTCTGATATTATTTCAAAGGAATTCCAAAACTCTTTTGATTTTGGATAAGTAAATCTATTAAAGATACTGGTTTCAATCATTTTTAATTACATCCCTTCGGTAAGAATTTTGCTAACTGGCGGTCTATTACATTTGTAAGTTGTTTTGTTACAAAAGAATCTGAAAGGTGAGTATATATTTGTGTCGTAGCTAAATAAGTGTGGCCTACTTGTTCTTGAATAAATCTTGGACTGATTTCTAAGTCTTCAGATAAATGGCTTATATAACTATGTCTGAGACAATGAGTTGAATAATTTTCATATGGAAGACCAGCACACTTAAGGTGTTCTTTAAAATTCTGAGTAATAGTCTTTGGATTCATACGGCATCCACGTTCCGTAAGAAATAAACTCTTACTTTCATCAAAACCAAATAATGGTCTGATACTTTCGAGATACCACCTTAAATATTCAACCGATGTTTCTGAAATAGTCCAAACAGTTCGACGTTTTGGAGGACTACCTCCACTAGCCTTCCCAAATCTGACGATTACACCTCCAAAGTTATCCCATTCAGGGCGTTTAGGGTTATATAAAAAGTCAGTTGTGTCTAGCATAGAAACTTCATTTGCTCTTAGCCCATAGTAATAAATGATGAGGTATAACACCTTGTCTCTTTGTAGTACCTTTAAACTTTTGGATTTATTTTTGTATGCAAAAGCTATTTGCTCATCAAAGTATGACCATAAGCATTTAAGATGATCTTTTGTAAAAGCTAAACGTTTTTCTTTGTTTTCATCAGGAACTTTGTGTGGTATGAGGTTATCCTCTGAGCAAATTAGCAAAGGCTTTTTACCAAAATTTACTTTGCAAAGCTCACTAAGTTGTGGAGACTCAACTAAGAAAGATTGAAATCGCGATACCATATTTTGCTTATGACGTTGAGTTGCTTCACAATTATTTCTTTCTCTATATAAATAAGCACACCATTCATCGAAAGCCTCAGCTGTCCAATCCCATGGATATTTATTTGTAAATAGAAACAAGTCATTTATAGTATTAATAGTGGTCTTTATACTTGATGGCTTAAGACGCCTAGCCATAAGTCTGTTGGTGTATGCGTTTAGTATTTGCGTATAGGTATCTTCTTCAAGACTAATACTATTACCCTTATTTGGTTGAGCGTTTTCGTGATGTACACTACTATTTACTACTAATTTTAATTTGCTCTTTAAATGTGTTTCCATATAATTGCTCCACAAACAAAATAGATTGAATTTAAATGAATTTAATTTGATTTATTTATAAGTGTGGACATAATTTTGAAATATATACATTGGAAAACAAAAAATAAATCAGATTAAAACATAAAAATTAAAATACTCAATCGGTTGCTAAAGATGTAGATATTTGCTACAAAAAGATGTTGAATTGTGGTAAAATAAGAGTAATATGGAAACAAATTATTGCAAGGTTAAAATATTTAATAAAGCGATAGGATTTTCCTGAAGTGAAATTAATAGATGGATAAATCGGAATTGTGTTGGTACAGGATTATATGGTGTGGATTGATTATCTAAAATATTTAAATCTTTAGGAGCATTCCTGTAAAGAAAATAAATGAACTTTGAAAAAATAGATGCCACACTGTAAAATTTGAAATGTGAGTTGCCGGTCAAGTAACCACAAATCAAAAACACAGGAGGCATCATATATGAAGCGT
>JAEZOA010000154.1 GCA_023441625.1 Bacillota bacterium | reverse complement strand
TTTCTGGACCTATTCCAGAGGGGTCTCCCATTGGTATTCCGATAACTGGCTGTGTCATATTGCCCTCCAAATTTATGTATATCAATTGACTTTTTCTTTATTTTAAGAGAATTTTTGTGCTTTATCATTTTGCTATATTATTGCATCTATTACTATACCATAAAATATAATAGCATTTAAATGAAAGTAATTATTTATGCCAAACAAATTCGTGCTGAAAATGTGAAAATGTGAGATAAGATAATTTTTAGTAATCGGAAAATAATACCTTGACATTGCAATAATATGGTATTAGAATAGTACTGTACCAAGTGTACTATTACTCGTAATACAGTTAAGGGGGGTGCCTATGATTCAATTAGATTTAAAAGATCCTACTCCTTTATACGAACAAATAAAGGATAAAATTAAGGAATTAATAATCAGTGGAGCAATTAAGCCCGATAATAAGATCCCATCGGTCAGAGAATTAGCTCAAACGCTTACCATCAATCCAAACACCATACAAAAAGCCTACAAGGACCTTGAAGCTGAGGGCTCCATTTATTCAGTAAAGGGAAAGGGTAACTTTATTGCTCAGCTTGACAAAAGTTCAATAGAATCCAGACGTAATGAACTATTTGCACAGTTAACCAAGACTACCCAGGAATTAATTTATTTACTGACCTCAGAACAAAGTGTAATTGATGTTATACGCAATACCTACAAACAGAAGGAGGGCTCAAAATGATAGCTGTCAAATCACTTAGCAAGTCATACGGTGACTTTAAAGCTCTAGACGGACTTGATATACACATTAATCAAGGTTCTGTATACGGGCTTCTAGGTCCAAATGGTTCAGGGAAAACCACTCTTATAAAGCATTTAGTCGGAATATATAAAAACGAATCAGGCACTATTGCTATAGATAATAAGCCGGTTTTTGATAATCCAGAAGTAAAATCCGAGATAATCTATATCTCAGATGATTTATTCTATTTTTCACAATACAGCATATTAGAAATGGCAAAATTCTATGCAAGCATGTATCCTAACTGGAGCTGGGAGCGCTTTAACACCTTGAAGCAGGTATTCCCTATTGATATAAAAAGAAGAGTTGTTAAGCTTTCAAAGGGCATGCAAAAGCAGGTTGCCTTTTGGTTAGGTATTTGCGCAAAACCAAAAGTAATGATTCTTGATGAACCAGTTGACGGTCTTGACCCTGTAATGAGAAAAAAGGTATGGAATCTTGTTTTACAGGACGTTGCTGAATACGGAACCACAGTGCTAGTATCCTCTCACAATTTGCGTGAGCTAGAGGATATCTGCGACCATGTTGGAATTCTATTCAAAGGAAAAATGATGGTTGAACGTGAGCTAGATAATATGAAATCAGATATTCATAAGCTTCAGCTTGCCTATACGGAGGAACCTACCTCAGAAATATTCACCAATGGAGAGGTATTGCATCAAACTCGCAATGGCAGCGTACTTCAGTTAATTGTCAGAGGGAACAAAGATAACATAATCTCGAGGGTTAAAGCAACAAACCCAGTTATAATGGATATTCTCCCACTTTCTCTTGAAGAAATTTTTATTTACGAATTAGGGGGTAAAGGATATGAAATTGAAAACATCCTTATTTAAAAAGGGATTAATATTAAGTGACTTGAAGCGTTATTGGTGGATTAGTGCACTCTATACCCTAGCATTATTATTTATTCTACCACTTAATCATTATGTTCAGAAATTCAATACCTCTGATCTTAATTGGTTAAAACATTCAATTGAACGTGATTTGCTATTTCAAAATTTCACAAGTCAGGTTTTTCTTATTGTTGTACCATTTTTAATCGGAACATTAGTTTTTAGATTTATGCAAAAAGGGAGCTCTGCATCACTTTATCACAGCCTACCAGTAACAAGGTCTGTGTTGTACTTAAATAGCGTTATATCGGCTTTGATTTTATTTATTGTGCCTGTGCTTTTTACCACTTTAATATTGCTTGTCTTAAATTGTTTTAGCTTCTTGTCAGCATATTATACTATAAAGCTAATATTCTTATGGCTGCTGCGTACACTTCTATTTGGTATTATGTTTTTAGCAATGACAATATTTGTTGGTATGTTTACAGGAAGCTCAATAGCACAGTTAGCTTTTACATATATCCTAAATATATTGCCGGCCTTTTTAGTAGAATTTGTTAGAATGCATCTCTCAAGGCTACTCTATGGTTTTGATACCTATTCTAATTCTAATTTATATGAAAATCTGCCATTCCTGGTGTTATTTAGTTCCGGTTTTAGAACCAGTTATGAAGCCTTAACTCCAACGTTGGTTATTGTATATATCCTAGTTACCCTTGTACTCATTGTTGGCGCGCTGTTTGCCTTTAAGCTTAGAAGGCCAGAAACTGCAGGAGATATCATAACCTTCAGACCCATTAGACCAATATTTATATATGGTGCCACTATATGTACCACTTTGCTTGGTGGAGCCTACTTTATAGAAATAAGTAAATCTTCCTTTGCTTTTATAATATTTGGATATTTTATTTGTTCACTAATTTCATATGTTGTTGTGCAAATGATAACAAACAAATCCTTCAAGATACTTCATACCTACAAGGGCTATATTGGTTTTGCCTTGGTACTTATTATCCTTACTCTAGGGATAAAGTTTGATGCTATTGGTTACGTTAATAAAATTCCAGATCCTAGTGACGTTGAGGAAAGCTATGTGGGAAATAACTTAAATTGGTGGCAAAGCAAGGATAATCCCGATTTTGAATTCTATAACAATGAAAGTACTTTCGTTCTTAAAGACCCCCAAAATATTGAAAATGTAACTAAGCTACATAAACTAGTACTTGATAAAAGAAGTGACGAGGGGCAATTTCAGTATATCGCATATAAACTCAAAAACGGCAAAAAAATCATAAGAAAATATTATATGGACACCGATCTCTATGCTTCAGGCCTAAGCCCTATTTATGAAAGCAAGGAGTATAAGGAAGGCAGATATCCTATACTTACCCAAAAAGTAGAGGATTTAAAATACATTGAATTTTATGACCAAAGGTCAGTAAATAAGCCTTTTGTTGTTTCTGACAAAACTAAGCTTGAAGGCTTTAAAAATGCCATTATCAAGGATATTGAAAATTCAAGCTATCAGAACCTTGCATCTAATTCTGGATATAATTATATGACATTGAATATTAACATTGTCGAAACTAATAAAACTAAGGAAAAAATTATTAACTATCCAATTCGTTCAAGCTATACAAATACCTTTGATTGGCTAAAGAAAGAGGGTATATACGACGAAGTAGTTTTACAGGCAGAAGACTTGAACTCTATTGCTTTAACAAGTTACTACAAAACATATGACAATGGCTATGTGGAACCAACAAGAGTTGAAATCACAGATAAAGTGGTTATTAATGAACTTCTCATTCTAACAATGGATTGCACTAATTATTACAATTCTAATATTCCAGAGTATAGCATTGAGTTTAAACAAGACCGTGGAGGAAATGGATTTAGTATTCAAATAGATTATGCTAAGGTTTCAAAAGAATTGCAAAATTATTTAGATAAGATTAAGTAAACTTGGCTTATGGCGAGCCATCGGCGAAGGCGGAAGCCTAGTTGCACTTATACTTGTAATGTGTAAAGTTAAGATAGCAAGACATTTTAATGGAGCTGTCGCGAAACAAGAAATACTATATATCTACGAGTAAACTCTTTAACTAGTGCTCCCGTACATTATATATCAATGGATTGCTCCTAAAATAAAACACTGAAATAGACATGGTTTAGCACAAGCATTTTCGTCACCGTGTAACACTCGACATCCTGTCTCGGGGTTACACTCAAAGCTACATCCTGTAGCTTTGCTGGCTACAATGCTTGTGCTTCACCTACTATTTCAGCATTTTATTTCTAATCGAGCTTCCCATTGATATATAATGAACTCGCGCACTATTCAAGCAATAAGGCATAGTTATAACCAACACAATTTAAACTCATTTATCACAGAATTATTCAATTTTTCAGGTCTTTATTGTCAAAACCCATTCCACAGAAAAACGAAGATGAAAACACAACCCCATGCATTTCCTGTAAATTTTCTAACCATCAACATTCCATATATTATGATAAATACTGTAAGCATTTCAATAATACCACCAAGCGAAACACCAACAATTCCATGTATTAACATGCACATAATTGCACATACGATCGCTCCCCAATCAAGCCATTTATTAGAAGAAGGCCAACAAGTATTTATCTTGTCTGCTATCACTACATAATTAAAGCCTTCAAAAAATCCCCAAGCGATTGCAATCATTAACATTCCTATTACATTGACTGGTATAGCTGCTGACAATACCTCTTTTGTTACCCAAACTTCCTGGAAAGGCATATAGTTCGCTGCCTCTCCAGTTACAATACTAAAAATAATATTAGGTATAAACATTAATACTGAGAGCAAAATCGTCCTAATAACCTTTTTGCTATTTAGTCCATATTTCATAAAACTTTCTTTTCTAGATATGCATACAATAGTAATTCCTAATCCTGCAACACCAAATTCTATAATAGCTGACAGAAATGTTCTTACCAAAATATGTATGCTTGCATTACTAGCAAAATCATATATTGGCTTTTGAAACAGTATATAAATTCCCATTACAATAATCGTACTGATAAGAATTATATACAAATCAATGCTTGCTCTTTTTCGTTCTAGAGATAAATGTTTTTTTACCATAATAATATATCCCTTCAGCTATTATAAATAATCCATGTGATGCTTATTACTTTTAACTTTTCGCATATCACTACTTCTTTACTCCTTCACCGGCGCTCTTCTCACAAGCATAAAGGCCCAAGCCAGAAGTAATGCTACTGCAATAATTAAAGATAATACCCCAATCAATGGTAAATTCTCACCTTTTACCCCCATTAAGTATACAAATAATGTTCCAATCCATTTGGTAATCCTTCCATTCGTAACTTCTGAATCAATTATAGGTAAAACAATTGTAAAGAAAACCGGAATACCAACAGACACTGTTATTTTTAGACCCTTTGACATTCTGTAATACAGCGTAGTTATAAAATATCCTAGACACATTGTAAATAAATATAGCACTGCGTTCCATACAAAGCTTATTAAAATTGACAAGGGTTTTGAAGCCTCTGCTGCCCATTCATTATATAATTGAGTAAACAAAGAACTATAATTTGGAGATAAACCGAGTATGGTTCCATAGGTAGTATCAATAACCGCCATTCCGGTAGCTATTATGAGTGAGCTAATTACAAAACCATAAAAGCAAGTTTTTCTGGTCACTCCATTTGTTGATAGAAACAGAAAGTTTTGCTTAAACGAATTGAGCCCAACGACAAATAAGAAAATTGCAGAAGCCACTTCGCCGCCACTATTGTTACTATAACCACCACTTGTCACAGTCGTACTTATGACAGAAAAAACAATTAATAAAGCTGCCATAATACCATAAAAAATTAATATACTATTTTTGGTTTCAGAAATATTATACTTAACAACAGATTTTAATCTCATTTTTATACCCTCCAACTCAAGAATTAGTCATATGAATAAATAATTTTTGTAAGTCCAGTCTTGTTAATTCCAGCCCATCAGGAATAGTACTTTTGTCTACTTTTTCAAGTAAATATGCAGTTTTTAGTCCGCCTAAAGTGTCAACTCCCATAACCTTCTTGCCTACAATAAATTTATCAATTGCTGCTGCTGTACCAGATACCGAATACCCTTGTGATAGCACATTTTCAACTGAATCATTCATAATTACCTTTCCGTTCTTTATAACAATTACGTCTTCAACTATATCCGAGGCTTCTTCAATCAAATGTGTTGAAATAATTATTGTTTTTGGGTTTTCGCTGTAATTCTTAAGCAGTTCTTTATAAAACAAATCTCTATGATTTGCATCTAATCCAAGTACTGGTTCATCTAGCAGCATAACAGGCGCATTACAGGATAACGCTATAATTATCTTAAAAATGGACTTATAGCCTGTTGAAAGCGACTTAGTTTTCTTGCTAGTATTAAGCGAAAACTTTTCACTTAGACGTATTGCATAGTTTAAATCAAAATCAGGGTAGAATTCCTTGCTCCACTTGAAAGCATTCTTGATAGTCATGTTCTCAGGGTATAAGTTTTTTTCAGTCATAAAGTAAATTTTAGATAATGGTTTATCGTTTTCTATAACATTGTCACCATCTACTTTTATCTCTCCTTCAGTAGGAAAGAGCTTATTTGTCATGAGATTTAGCAGTGTTGTTTTACCTGCACCATTTCTACCTAATAGTCCATATATTTTATTTTTGTCCAAGTTTAGAGACACATTATCAAGAGCAACTGTGTTCCCAAAGTTCTTTGTAATATTCTTAATCTCTATATAACTCATTGTTCAAACCCTCTTTCTAACATTTTTAATATATCATCTTTTGAAATCGAAAGCTTTTTTGCCTCAGAAACAAGTGTTGTAATATACGTTTCAAAAAAATTTACTTTTCTTTTATCCAATATTTTTTCCTTTGCCCCTATTGAAACAAACATACCTAGCCCCCTTTTCTTATACACAATACCATTATCCACCAGCATATTAATCCCCTTTAATGCTGTTGCCGGATTTATTTTATAGTTTACAGATATCTCTGTTGTAGACGGTATCTGCGTTTCCTCCTCATATGCACCTGAAAGAATTACATCCTCTATCCCTTCTGCTAACTGCATAAAAATTGGTTTGTCATTGCTAAAGTCTATATTCAAAATATCACCACCTTCTTAGTTAGTGTAATGGTTAATTACTTATGTAACTAACTATACAACTAATTAAATACCTTGTCAAGTAATTTCTTAAAATTTAATTATATAATAGGATAGATGCATTTTTGATAAATTGATAATATACTGTAAAATAATAAATAATATGCTATTATAACTTCATTACAATTTCGCCAAAAGCTGGCGTGGAGGTTAATATGCCAAACCTTATTACTCACTACCTTTGTGGGATAGAGGCTATAAAGAATATAGAGAATGATAAATGTAGAAAACTCATAAGAAAGCATCAAAATGTATTTAACCTGGGTGTTCAGGGTCCTGATATTCTTTTTTATTATGAGCTATGGCCCTGGTCAGCTAAAACTCAGGCAAAAAGTATTGGTCAAGAAATGCATAAGTCTAAGGTAAATCTGGCCTTCAAGGGTTTTCTTGATTATATTAAAAAACAGAACAATTATGTGAAAGAAATACTAGCTGTATATTTTATGGGCTTTTTAAGTCATAACTGTATGGATAGTATAGGTCACCCATATATTTTTTATAGATCTGGTTTTAAAATGACTTCTGATAAGGATGAAAACCTGTATATATACTACCACAGAAAATTTGAGACTAATATAGATGTTCTGTTATGTAAGCTGCTACTAAATAAAAAAGTACATGAAATTAATCATGACAGACTCTTAGAGATATCTGCATCAGAGGAAAATATAATAAGTGAAATGTATGAGAGTGTGATAAAGTCTGTATTTAATTATATTGCTCCAAAAAATAAGATTGTTCAAGCTATTAAAGATATGCTCTCAGTTGAGAAGCTGCTCAAGGATCCTTATGGAATAAAGAAAAAGGCAATAGCTGGGGTTGATTATGTAATTTATGGATACCCTCTTTTCTCTAGTCTTGTCTTCCCCCATGAAATTAAAGACGGACTTGATTACTTAAATCTTAAAAACAGTGAGTGGTGTATGCCCTTTGACAAAGATCGCAAAAGCACTCGTTCCTTTTTGGATCTTTTTAAAAAAGCCCATGAACGTAGCCAAAAATTTTGTGATATTGCTTTTTCAACCATCTTCTCTGATAATCCAAGTGTTTCGTGTGCACTTAAGCTGTTTGGAAACAATTCATATACGTCAGGAATAGATTGTGATATACCGGTAAAATTTAAATATCGTGATATTATATTTGAAAAGAGCTGACGTATTATGTACGTCAGCTCACTTAATTAATCAAGAATTATTATATAGACAAAATCTGGCTTAATCTGAGCAGCTCATGGTCAATATCCTTTGTCATTGAAAGTGCCTCATCAATATCAATATCAACAATTTTTGAATTATTTACAGATATTACTCTATTAGAAACACCCTCCTTAAGTAGCTCAACTGCCTTTGCACCCATTGCACTTGCCATTACTCTATCTCTTACAGAAGGGCTTCCGCCTCTTTGGATATATCCAAGCACTGTTCCTCTTGTTTCAATTCCTGTAAGATCTTCTACCTTCTTTGCAAGTTCAAGAGCACCGCCTATTTTCTCGGCAACACCCTCTGCAAGAATAATGATATAGTTTTTCTTACCCTTATTACGACCCTCAACTATCTTTCTTATAATATCCTTATCAAAATCAAAAGATTTCTCAGGCAGCAGAACAACCTCTGCTCCACCTGCAATACCAACATTCAAAGCTATATGTCCGGCACGACGTCCCATAACCTCCAGCACGCTACATCTTTCATGTGAATATGCAGTATCTCTTATTTTATCCAATGCATCCTGAACAGTATTCATTGCAGTATCATAACCGATTGTGTATTCAGAACTAGCAATATCATTATCAATAGTACCAGGGAGACCCATAACCTTCATTCCAATTTTACTAAAATCTCTAGCCCCTCTATAAGAACCATCTCCGCCAATTACAACAAGTGCATCAATTCCAAATGCCCTAGATAGAGACATTGCCTTCTGCATACCTTCATCTGTTGTAAACTCCTTACATCTTGCAGTTTGAAGTATTGTCCCTCCACGGTGAATTATATCAGACACACTTCTAGCACTCAGCTCAGATATATCTCCATTGATTAATCCGTTATAGCCCTTTCTTATCCCCAACATCTTAATTCCATAATATATACCAGATCTGACAACTGAACGAATTGCAGCATTCATACCTGGTGCATCACCACCACTTGTCAGAACGCCAATTGTTTTTATTTCGCTCATTACAATTCCTCCTTAAGACCCCTATTGTAATTTTTTGACTGAAAATAATCTACGAATAATTGCTATATTGTTGGTCTTCGCCTTTGAAGCAACATTAAATCATATATAGTTTGCTACGAAAAAAAATCCAATTGAATTTATTATAAACCAATATAAAATTATTAACAATAAAAATAATTGTTTTTATTACCTGCAAGCCTTGTCAATTACTGACTATAGCAGTACTTCCTATAATATCTCCCGCAAAAATCTTTGTTTCAAAGCCAGCATTTGTCTGCTTAATTATATCATTATCAATTATTACACTATTCTTCTTAAAAAACAGTAAAACAGTTGAACCCCCAAATTTAAAATATCCTTTTTCCTCTCCCCTTTTAATTCCGCTATCG
Source organism: Bacillota bacterium (assembly GCA_023441625.1). Lineage (GTDB taxonomy): Bacteria > Bacillota > Clostridia > Acetivibrionales > DSM-1351 > Ruminiclostridium. The sequence goes on along the minus strand of JAEZOA010000154.1, from coordinate 10,379 downwards.
GGGACAAAGGTCTGGATAATTGAGCCAACAGAGGTCGCTCCCACCTCAACGTATAAAACATCCCCAAAATTATCCGTTTTGAAAATGCTATATTCTCTCTTATTTCTACAGAAAACCTCTGGAATTCTTTTTAGGGCTACAGGATTTACTGAATAGTATTCTCCTTTAACCCTTGTAGGTGCTCCACAAATACCACTGTCAAAAAAGTGAAATCTATGATAATCTACTGGACATAACCTCAAAATTAGATATGTTCCGCCATCATACTCTCTGGCAAGCTGGTCATTCTGTAATAATTCAGAAATACTGTAGCTCATACCTTTAATTTGAATTATGCTCTTGTAATCTATATCTTCCCACGCCTGCAATCTGCCATCACCAGGAGACAACAGCCTATCCTTCGGCTTATCAAAGCTTCTTGCAGTATCCTTTAGCTTTCTGGCGAAAAAGTCATTAAAGCTGCAAAAATCCTCTAATTTATTTGCACACTCGTTCATATCTATGGAAAAATTCCTGGCAAAGCTTGAAATATTCCTTTTGCTAAGCCTTGAATCGCAAAACAGACCTGTTATTGCTGAATATACTTTTCTCTTAACTAGCAACTCAAGCCCCAAATTGCCTGCTTTTGTTGTATACAAAGCATCTAGTAATTTACCTCCAGCCACTCTCTCAATATCATATTGCTTTGTATTTCTATTATATATTTTAATCATATTAATCTCCTGGATTTGAAATGCTAGCATTATTTGAGCTTCTCGAAACTCTGTGCTTAAAGCACCAGTATCTCTATTATAAAAATAATATTCACAGGAAGCAATAGCATTTTGGTTTTTGGAAACGAAGGGACGGTTCTTGTATTTCTCCTAATGAGTGTCGAAATTTATCAAAATCTTATATTGAATCTTTTTTATTAAACTTAACATACCTCTTCTTTATCGAAAATACGCATATAGCTAATTTTAAAAAACCTAATAATATTAACAAAAAAGAACCTAATAACAAAAACCAAGCAATGTCTGGACTATAGTTTACAGCGAAGTGCCAAGGAAATTCTGAGAGTATCGGAAACCCAAGTAAGATAATTGTGGGAAGAAGGAAGTATACCATAATAATATACAAAGTAGTTCTATATAGCTTTTTCTTTTTGATGTTACTCGTATATTGTCTTATTGTCACAACTCTTGATAGTATGGCAATAATAACTAATAGTACAATAATATCAATCAAAATGTATGATTTGATATAACTACCATTAATAGCTGGTAACTGTTCCCCGCCTAAGTAACTGATTATTCCTTCTGCAATAGATCTCACAGGCTTATAGTCTGTTATGACGTTATTGACATTAGACAAAACAATTACACCCCAGTTACCTTTTGGAATTATAGCCATGTAACTACTATAGTCCTCCACAGAACCAGTATGTTTAATCGTATATACTCCATTTGTTACCCCTGAAACCCATCCCATTCCATAGTATGATTTACTATCTATTTTTACAGCAGGTTGGTGCATTTCATTAATTGTTGCTGCCGAAGCAATTCCTTTGTCTTCAAAAGCACCCTCATTCATCTGGCATATTAGATAATTACACATATCCTCTGAACTTGAAATCAAATAGCCAATTGGAATGTATGCTTTTGGATACATTAAGTCCGAGGTAACTGGCAAACCAAATATAACCCTATTGCCCTCTGCCAAGCCATTTGCTTTAGCATCATTTTTGGAAGAATAGCTATGCTCCATTCGAAGAGGTTCAAAAATATTTCTACTGACATAGTCGCCGAAAGTTAGCCCTGAGATAGACTCTACTATCAAGCCAAGTATTTGGTAGCCTTCATTTGAGTACTGATATGAGGTTCCGACAGGTTGTGTCAACTTAACACTTCTTAATTTGCGTATATATTTTTCCAAATCATTTAGTTCATACTTAGATATTAATGAATAAGCTCCGTTTCTTGACATACCACTGGTATGATTGAGTAAATGTCTAATAGTAATCTTTGAAGATGCTTCAGAGTCTTTAACTCTAAACCAAGGCAAATACTTTTGAACAGGGTCATCAAGGCCTAGCTTGCCCTCTTCTACCAATTGCATAATAGCCAGTGCAGTGAAGGATTTACTCGTTGATCCAAGAATAAATGGTGTTTGTGGTGTAACACTCCTACCTTTACTGTCTGCACTTCCAAAACTTCTAAGATACACAATCTCGTTATCCTTTACAATTCCAACAGAAAGTCCTGGTATACCAGATGCGTCCACATAGGAATCAATAAATCTATCAATCTTAATAAAGTCCGGGTCACTTGTTATGGTTTCCGCCATTACTTTAGGGAAATAAGTAAATGATATTATTAATAAAACTATAGTTATTGTCGTAACCCATCTAACCTGTTTCAATATAGTTCTCCTTGTTTTGTATGCTATATATCTCAAAAAACATATTATATTGTACATTTAAAACATGTTCCTTGGAATATATTGTATAATTATACTATATATTTAGTGTTTTCTCAAATAATAGCATTACAATTCAAGATTCTGAAATGTGAACTGCCCTATATAAAAGACAGAGAATGAACTTTAGGGCTAGATATATTTCGTTTCCAATTCTTCAAGGAGCTTTATATAAAAAGCTTGTGTACCCTCTTTTGCTGCAATTTGTTCAAACTCCTCTGCTTGTTTGTTTACGTTGTCTAATACCTCAGAGGAAAGCTCTCTAGTCGCAAATGTAAAAACAACTGCATCTTCCTTTGCAATATGTCTAGCTAGAAGATCTGCATAGCCTACCCCATTAGCAATCACATCTAATTTGCTCTCATCATTGCCAGCCTTTACGCGTTCTAAGGCCTCACTCAACTGACTAATATAGAGTCTGCCCAGATTGTGTTCAACAAGCATACCATGGTTGATTAAAGTATTACCTACATTACCTAGGTTTTCAACCATTTTGTTAAAAAGAAATTTCTCTTCCTTTCCATGATGGTGCGCATCTGCATAGTTCCTGATAAAAGCTATCATCTTCTCAAAATCTTCGAAGCAAATATCATCACCCTGTAGTATTTTAAAGCAAGCTTTTCTAACGACTTTTAACATTCTAATAATATTTTTATGTTCTTCAATCATTAACTCAATACTATTCATGTTTACCTCCATCTTTTAAGGGGAAGTAGGCATTTGCGAAATTCCCCAACAAACCTAATATTTTGTATTCTCTTATTTTCAGCAACTCAATTAAAGCTTCCTAATTACACTAGTAACATCATCTATTTTTTCAAATATAAAGACAGTATCCTTTAGAAAACCTTTAATAAATGCTTCCCTTAAAACATAATAATTATTAATTTCTCCACCCACTTGTTCCCAATAATCTTTATGAACACAGGTATTTCTCTTCCATACAACCCTTATTTCATCTTCTGCTAGTACACTATTAGCATGATCACAAGGCATTCCATCTAGAAGACAATCACTAATGGCTTTAAATATTTGAGATGGATTATCTGAAGCTCCTGATATTGATTTTTCTGCTCCTTTGCTTTGAAAAAGTAATTCTATTTCTTTAAAAATGTCAGGGTTTATATTTATAAGCTGCGTTACAGCGTAAGCCAATTTATATTCCGCTTGTGATACACAAGACTGTAACCACCCATGAATATTGCCTTGATCAATTGCTTCCTCTAAAGGTCTTTTTTCAAACGTTCCATATTTATTATCCAGCTCCTGTTCTAAATTTAATTTTAGATTGCTTTGTTTACTTAACTTAATAATTTCCTCAACTAACTCCTGCTGTAGTATGATTTTGTTATATAACCAAAAATGAATTGGTCCTAAAAATGCACTCATTATGCTATCCCTCCTATATGGCTTGATTTTAATGTACTATATGGATTAATCCTCTTGTTATTAATTGCATTCCTATACCTCTATTATACATCTTTGCTGATTTTGGTATGTAGCTATGGATACAGATTGCTATCTGAGACTGCTATCTGAGATTGTTATCTGAGCTTGTTATCTGTAGCTGTCATTGTTGCCGTTTTTAAATCCCATACTATTTTATACCCTAATGCTATTAGTATTTCTTCAGCTGGTAGCATGACGATATTATTATCTATTGCAGGTTTTATATTAAGCCACAATTCACTATTATTTAGTAATACTTTAATCTGTGCTGCTGGTTGTTTATCCCACATTATATTTCCATTATAGTCTATATATGTTGTCTTGCATTTGTAATTGTCTGAGTAGTCTCCATATTGTATTCTTATCATTTTTTCATCGTCGTATTTAGCTATTACAAATACTTCTTTCATGTCTAAATAACTATCATCTATAATAGATACTTCTTCTTCCATGTCTATGCTAAAGTACTTATCATCAGTGAAGAATAATTTTCCGTTTTTGTACAACTGAACTAGATTTGTTCCACAACCAAATGATGATTCTTTAACCCCATATAGTTATACATCATACTTTATTGTACACTCACTAATCATTGCAAGTGCTAGATAAGGCTTACCAGAAAGCAGAAGATCCTGTATTGGACTGGATAATTAGCCAGAATTAAAAAACCAATAGCTGTGACATGCATCGTCACAGCTACTGGTTTCTATATAAAATCTAACCTCCCTTATTTCAAGAACATCCTGATATCATCTTCTACATTTGTAATTCCACCAATACCAAAGTTTTCAACCAATACATTCACAACATTTGGAGAAAGGAAGGCTGGTAAAGTTGGTCCAAGGTGAATATTCTTTACTCCTAAATATAATAGTGAAAGAAGAACAATAACTGCTTTTTGCTCATACCATGCAATATTAAAGGCAATAGGCAACTTATTAATATCGTCAAGACCAAAAACTTCTTTCAATTTTAGTGCAATTACTGCTAAAGAGTAAGAATCATTACACTGTCCTGCATCTAGTATTCTTGGAATTCCATTAATATCTCCCAAGTCTAGCTTGTTATACTTATATTTTGCACAACCTGCTGTCATAATTACAGTGTCCTTTGGAAGAGCCTGTGCAAAGTCTGTGTAGTAGTTTCTTGATTTCTGACGTCCATCACAGCCTGCCATTACAAAGAATTTCTTAATAGCACCAGATTTTACAGCCTCAACAACCTTATCAGCTAATGCTAAAACTTGATTATGAGCGAAGCCTCCAACGATTTCACCTTGCTCAATTTGTGTTGGAGCCTCACATGTTTTTGCCATTTCAATAATAGCTGAGAAATCTTTATTACCCTTCTCATCTTTTTCAATATGAGTACAGCCTGCAAAGCCTGCTGAACCTGTAGTAAATAGTCTTGCTTTATAAGAATCCTTTGGTGGTACAATACAGTTAGTTGTCATAAGGATTGGTCCATTAAAGCTTTCAAACTCCTCTTTTTGTTTCCACCATGCATTTCCATAGTTACCTACAAAATTGCTATATTTCTTGAAGCCAGGATAATAGTGAGCAGGAAGCATTTCTGAATGGGTATATACATCCACTCCTGTACACTTTGTTTGCTCAAGCAGCTGCTCTAAATCTTTCAAGTCATGCCCTGAAATTAATATACCAGGGTTCTTACCAACACCTATATTAACTTTTGTAATCTCTGGATTGCCGTAAGTTGAGGTATTTGCTGTGTCTAGCAGTGCCATCCCATCTACTCCAGTTTTTCCTGTTTCTAAGGTCAGTGCAACCAGTTCATCAACACTCAAGCTATTATCTAAAGTAGCAGCTAGTGCTTTTTGCATAAATTCATTAACAGAGTCATCATCATGACCTAGCTCGTTGGCATGTTTTAAATATGCAGACAAACCTTTTATTCCATATATAATAAGTTCTCTAAGACTTCTAATATCCTCATTTTCTGTTGCAAGAACTCCAACTGTTACCGCCTTTGCATCAAGTTCCTGCCTGCTTGACCCCTTCCACAATGCTGCCGGATTCAAGCCTTCCTTATTTTTCACCTTTGAGAGTAAAGCTTCTTTTATTGTCAAAGTATCTAATACCCTTTGGTAGAATACTTCATTATCAAAATTAGCGTTTGTAATTGTTGTAAAGAGATTTAGTGTAATGTGGTGATTCACCTCTGGAGAAATGCTTTCTCCTTGTCCTCTAAGTGCAGTAGTAACAGCACTTAAACCTTTTGTTACATAAACTAATAAATCTTGAATCTTTGCAAGGTCTGGTGATTTTCCACACACACCAAAGCTAGTACAACCTGTGCAGCCTGCTGTTTCTTGACATTGATAACAAAACATTTTATTTTCCATATTATCGATCTCCTTTTTTAATTTTGCTTGATTTGATGTTTTAAGTATAATAGAATAAACATCAGCTAGGTGTAGCTGTAGCTACAAAAATTAAGAAAACGTAGAAACACAGAACGAGAAACTGAAACAAGCGAACCGTCCCCGCGTTTCTTGCGTTTCAAAAGGAGATCAAATGGAAAAGTATTTTGGCTTATTATCAAAGTGTGCATTGTTTAAGAATATAAATAAGGAAAATCTTGAATCACTTTTATCCTGTTTGAATACCTACACTAAAAAGTATAAGAATGATGAATACGTTTTTATTGCAGGAAATGCTATTAATTATATAGGTGTTATTCTATCTGGTTCAGTGGAAATTATTAAAGAAAATCTTGCAGGAAGTCGCCATATTATGGCTTTCCTTGGACCAGCTCATATCTTTGCTGAAGGTATTGTCTGCACTCCCGAACGAATCTCTCCTGTTACCATCAGGGTAAAGGAAGAAACAAAAATACTCTTTATCCCCTTTGAAAGAATAACAAAAAGCTGTGGCAATTCCTGTAATTTTCATGTTCAACTGATTCAGAATATGATGATGATTCTAGGTCAAAAGAATTATAATCTAAATACAAAAATAGAATTGCTTACCTTAAAAGGTATGAGAGAGAAGCTTGCATCCTACCTCTTAACAGAATCAAAAAATAACAACAGTTTAAGTTTCCAAATAGTTCCTAATAGGAACGAACTAGCTGAATACCTAAATGTTTCTCGTACCTCCATGTGCCGAGAACTGGCTCGAATGAAGGATTTAAACATACTTGACTACTATCAAAATTCCTTTAAAATATTATCTGTTGAGGCATTGAAAGAGTGCTTGAGATAGAAGAAGTTAAAACTCCTTCTTGATAACGTGGCAAAGCTTTAATATGCCTTATTATCAAAAAGGAGTTGCTTTTAACAAGACTTTAATAGCTAATAATCACTAAATTCTATTAACCATTTTTCTTCTTTGATACAACATCAAATATTACGGCTGCCAAAAGAACTCCACCTTTAACAACCTTCTGATAGTTTGCATCAACACCCATGATACTCATTCCAAGGTTAATAACACCCATAAATAAAGCACCTATGATAACTCCTGAAACCTTACCAGTTCCACCATATGCAGACGCACCACCTATGAAGCAGGAGCTGATAGCATCCATTTCATAGTTTTGACCAGCTGTAGGCTGTGCAGAAGTCAAACGCGCAATTGTAAGCATACCTGCCAAAGCAGCTAAGAAGCCCATATTTGTATATGCAAAGAAGTAAACCCTATTTGTATTGATACCTGAAAGCTTTGCAGCCTTTTCGTTTCCACCTACTGCATAAAAGTGACGACCCAGTGTAGTTTTTGATGTAATATAAGCATATACTAAAACTACAATTGCTACAATTACCAAAGCTGTAGGAATACCTTTATATTGTGATAGTTTTAAAGAAAATGCTAATATAACTGCAGAAATAAGAACTAGCTTTGCAATCATGGCTACTAGGGATTCCATTTGATATCCTTTTTTTGCCTTTTTAACTCTATTTATTATTTTTATAGCTATAAACACAACACAGGCAAGAATACCAACCACCATTGCTGTTAAATTAAATTTATCTCCTCCAAGGAAATCTGGTATATAACAGTTCGCTCCACCACCAAAGGTTTTGATAAATGTATTATTGGTTAATTTAACTGTCATACCTTGCAGTACTACATTAGAAAGTCCTCTAAAAATAAACATACCAGCTAATGTAGTTATAAACGGTGGTACACGTACATATGCAATCCAGAAACCTTGCCATGCACCAATAGCAATACCCATAACCAGCATAAATAAAACTGCAACAATCCAATTAACATCGTAGGTTTCCATCAATTTTGCTCCAACTGCACCTACAAAGCAAACAATTGAACCTACTGCAAGATCGATATTACCACCTGTTAAAATACAAAGTAACATACCTGTTGCTAAAATGAATACGTATGCATTTTGAGCAATCAAGTTACTTATATTTTGAGCAAACAATATTTTTCCATTAGTCTGCCACACAAAAAACAATGTAACTAAGATTAACATAAATATCATTGTATTAGATTTTATGAATGAAATAACCTTTGCCTTATTCATTATATACACTCCTTTACTTCTTTTTTTTCAAAATATGAGACATTATATTTACTTGAGTTGCTTCAGCCCCTGAGACTTCACCAACAAATTTTCCTTCGTCCATAATATAGATACGATTACACATACCTATTACTTCATTAAGCTCTGAAGAAATCATTATAACTGATTTGCCTTCAGCAACTAATTTATTTATGATACAATAAATTTCATACTTTGCTCCGACATCAATACCTCTAGTTGGTTCATCCATAATTAGAATATCAGGATTAGCAAACATCCATTTTGCTAATAATACCTTTTGCTGATTACCTCCACTTAAGTTGCCTACATTTTGCTCAACGGTTGGACATTTAACATTTAATTTTTCTTTTTGATCAATAGATACTTGATATTCTTTATCTTCATCAATTACGCCTTTATTGCTGACTTCGGCTAAATTAGCAAGAGTAGTGTTATGCTTTATTGAATTTGATAGAATAAGTCCACTTCCTTTTCTATCTTCAGTAACGTAAGCCAGTTTGTGTTTTATAGCATCACTTACATTATGTAAATGTACTTCCTTTCCATTGATTTTAACTTTGCCTGAAATATTCGTTCCGTAACTTTTACCAAATACACTCATTGCAAGTTCTGTACGACCTGCTCCCATAAGTCCTGCAATTCCCACAACTTCACCTTTTTTAACTGTCATACTGACGTTATCAACAACCTTACGTTCAGTATAAATAGGATGATATACATTCCAGTTCTCTATTTCAAGTGCTATATCTCCAATATTTTCTTTCTCTCGTTTTGGATAGCGGTCAGACATATTTCTTCCAACCATGCCTTGTATTATTCTGTCTTCATTAATAGTATCTACAGCTTTATCCAAAGTCTCAATAGTAGAACCATCACGAATTACAGTTATTTTATCTGCTACATAAGATATTTCATCTAGCTTATGAGATATAATAATTGAAGTCATTCCCAGTTTTTTAAATTGAAGTAGTAAATCTAAAAGTGCTCTCGAATCTTTATCATTTAATGAAGATGTCGGCTCATCTAAAATAAGTAATCTTGCCTTTTTAGCAAGAGCCTTTGCTATTTCTACAAGAGACTGCTTTCCTACACCTATATCTTTTATCAATGTTCTGGAGGATTCTTGTAGTCCAACTATTTTAAGATATTTATCTGCCTCATGATATGTCTCATTCCAGTTAATTGCAAAGGATTTTCCTTTTTCGTTACCAAGAAACATATTTTCACCAATTGTCATGTAAGGAATTAAAGCTAATTCCTGGTGAATAATAACGATACCTTTTGATTCACTATCTACAATCTTTGCGAACTGGCATATATCCCCATCATACATTATATCCCCTTCGTATGAGCCATAAGGATATACACCGCTTAATACATTCATTAGTGTAGATTTTCCTGCACCATTCTCACCTACGAGAGCATGAATTTCTCCCTCTTCAACTTTTAAGTTAACGTTGTCAAGTGCCTTAACGCCAGGGAAAGTTTTGGTGATATTTTTCATTTCAAGTAGTACTTTCGCCAATTTTATTCCTCCTAAATTACAAATTTAATCAGATAAAAATATTACTTGTTATATATATAAAACTACTTATTCTTCAGAATTACTTAATATAACAGGCAGGAATACATCCTGCCTGTTATATTGTTGTAAAAAAACAGCTACTTTTTAATTATTCAGACTTTGCGCTATAGAACTTAACAGCTATACTGTTCAAGTTATTAATAACAAGTACATATATATTTCACTTAAGAAATACTTTGTAATAGCCTTTAATACGTTTAGTGCTATATTCTTAAATCTTATTATTTTAACTGTTCTTCTTTATAATATCCTGAATCAATCAACAACTCTTTGTAATTATCTTTATCTGCAGCTGAAAGTTCACATATGTATGTAGGAACAACTTTTTTACCATTGTCATAAGTCTTTTCATCATTAA
>JAEZOA010000151.1 GCA_023441625.1 Bacillota bacterium | reverse complement strand
TATATTACATAAATTATCAGGCTTATAGTGTACTGGGAATAATGATATAATTTGGGCAAAATATTAATTGGAGGTAGATTTTAATGAAAAAATTTAGTAAGTTGATTGGATTTGTTGTAGTATTTATGGTAATGATGGCTACAATGTGTAGTGTGAGTTTTGCAACAGATGTACAGTACACTGAAAATGTAATACCCATAATGACTAGTAATACTGCACCTAGTGGAGTGGCAAGTGCAAGCAGTGTTTGGAACAATCAGCCTCATTATCAAGCGTGGAGGGCTTTTAATCATAGCTATTCCTCAAATTTAGATGCATGGTGTTCGGTTAAAACAACAGGCTGGTTGGAATATGAGTTTCTTGAGGCAAAATGTATATCAAAATACACAATTGTTTCAAGAAATCCTGTGGTTTCAATTAAAGAGTTACCTAAAAATTGGACTTTTGAAGGCTGGGATAAACAATTAAATCAATGGATTGTACTGGACACTCGTAAAAATATAACAGATTGGGTGGCTGGAGTCAGAAAGGAATTCACATTTACAAATTCCGCTTTGTATAATAAATATAGAATTAATATTACTGCTAATGCAGGATACAGTAGTCATGTTACAATTGGTGAATTAGAAATGATGGAAGCTATTACAACTACAGTTATAGTACCCATAAACCTCACAGCCACAGCCAGCAATGCAAAAGTTGATTTAGTATGGGATTCTGTTCTTAATGCTACAAGCTACAATGTAAAACGTGCTATTACTTCTGGTGGAGAATATACAACAATAGCGACGGTCAATGTAACATCAGGAGCAATAACATCATATGTTGATAACACAGCTAAAAACGGAACTCCATATTATTATGTTGTAACTGCCGTAAATGCCAGCGGTGAAAGCCCAAACTCAAATGAAGTCTCAGCAACTCCACAAGTACTTAATCAATTAAAACTAGTTCTTGAAGTAAATGAAGAAAAACAAATAAGCATAAGTGATGAATTAAGTGATAATACTGAAATGACATGGACGTCTTCTGATTCTACAATAGCCACAGTCGATGAAAATGGCAAGGTTAAAGCTCTGAAACCGGGTAATACAGTAATTACTTGCACAAGTGAAGATTATACCGAATCAATTAATGTATTAGTAGTAGATTTAGAATATCAACTAGCGGTTGATTTGACGATTGGAGATACATGCAGATTAACAGTTGATGATTTGGAAAATACCACTAGTGTTAAATGGTCATCATATGATTCTAATATTGCAACTGTATCCGCTAAAGGGAAGGTAACTGCTATAAGTGAGGGATTAACATACATAGTTGCAAATGATAAAGATGGCAATGAAATAGGAAGGATATACATTAGAGTAAGACAATAAATAAATTAAGCAATAAACTAAATAATCTTTAAACTAGAGGATTACTCAGCAATGGGTAGTCCTTTTTGTATCTCAAAAACATCTAAGGAGGACATTATGAAAGATTTTGTAATTAGATATTGGGTACAGGTCATATTCGGGCTTGTAATGGGAGGGTTGGGAGCAGCTTATAAAATGTTGTCAAAGCGTATATACAAGCAGTCATGTGACCAGAAAGCACTTAAAGAAGGGACACAGTCACTTCTTAGAAGTGAGATTATAAGGTGCTATGATGTGTATATGGAAAGGGGATATATCTCAATACATGGTTTAGAAAGTGTATTAGCTATGTATGAATCATATCATTCACTTGGAGGCAACGGCACAGTAACCAAACTAATGGAGGAACTGCGAGAATTGCCGGTTAGGACTAGAAAACAATCAGAGAAAGGAATCGAAAAGGATGCATAGCGTAATATTTAAATACCCTGACGAAACCTGCGTATATCAAAAGCTCGTTGATGCGGTAAATGCTCTGTGTGCTGCAGAGGGTAAAAGCTGTACATGTACATCTGGCTACAGGAGCTTGTCAAAGCAAATAATAATTAATAAGCAGAAACTAAATGAAAGTTTAGGCAATTATCAGGTAGCCAGCGGAGCAGTATACAATGTAAAAGGTCAGTGTATTGCAGGAGCTTATGGCAAATCAAATCATTGTTTTGGAATAGCCTTAGACATTGACGATGCTTGGTTTAAAGCCTTAACCAACAAGGAACTTGCAAAATACGGGTTAATTAAGTCTATGGACTATGAGTTGTGGCATGTAGAACTAATCGAAACTAGAAAGTTAACTCAAGACCAAAAACCAGCGTTTTATTTTCAGTACACACACAATCTAGTTGCAGATGGTATTGCAGGTCCTAAAACAAAAGAAAAAGCAATAGAAGTACTGCAGTGTTGTCATGCAATACTGGGATTGAATTATAAAACAGCGGAAGAGGCTATTAACGGCTGCATGACAAAGCCTTCTTTATGGCTGGCCATGATTAAGACAGTACCGTATTTCAAATCATTTGTAATGAATATTGTAGAAAAGATGGGGGGAAGAAAATAATGTTAGAATTTATAAAAAGTTATTGGTTTATTATCTCAATTGGATTAGGTTTTACTTGTTACATATCCTATTTGGCTGTAAATCGCCGTTGGACACGCTTAAGAGAGATAGCCTATAAATTAATTAGGCAGGCAGAAAGCGTGATTGTAGGAACGAAAAAAGGGCAGGAACGATTTAATTTAGTCTTAGATCAATTATACGAAATGATACCGGCATGGTTAAGATTTTTTATTCCCCGGAGCTACTTGGAACAAAAGTTGCAAGAATGGTTTGGCTTAATTAAAGACAGTCTGGACGATGGGAAAATAAATAAGTCAACCGAGCCTTCAGATAAAGCCCTGCCAAATATTTAAATATTTTTGCATAAATTATGAAATATTTACAGATATAACATCTGATGTTGCAGAAGATATAGCAAGTAACTGATGAGCCATTAGGGGACTTTTTGGAGAATTTAACATTACAACAACCTACTATTATAAATTTGCACAAAATTACAATAAAGGGTAAAATAGTAGATGATTTAAAAATAAATTGGGAGCGTAAATCAAATGATAAAACTAGATGTTTTCAATGACTTAGATTTATTTAAAAGTAAAGAATACGATAGAAAGTTTGATAAAATATACAGGGTATTGCCAGAAACTAAATGTGAAGGATGTGGAAATTGTTGTTATGATTCTCCAAATATAACCTATGCTGAATTTTTATATGCATTTAATTGCATTATTAATCTCAATTTAACTAAAGAAGAAATAATTAACCTGTATAAAAATTTAATTAGATATAAGATTCTAGGGTTAGTAGAAAAAGTGAAATGCTGCTTTCTTGGTGAGAGCAATTGATGTATGATACATAAAGTTTCTCCATTATCCTGTAAAAGATGGGGACTACAACCCGAAAATGAAAATGATTTTGATTGGGAACATGACTTAGAATTAAATAAAAAATATCAGGAGTTTTACAGGGGAAAGGGTGTATATATTCCTGACGAAAGAACTAATAGAAGAACTATTTACTGCAAAAATGTCAGTATAGCTAAAAATAAGTACCATTTTGTATATAGAGATTTCGAGGGAATAGTTAAAGAAATACTTAAAATGACAGAAGTTTTTTTACAAAAAAACAGGGATAATTTTGGTATATGCGATTATATGGTTGCAATAGTTTTCGATGAACATAAAATTTATAATGATAGAATGGAAGTATTAAAAGAGTATCAGAATGGAAGAATTACAG
>JAEZOA010000104.1 GCA_023441625.1 Bacillota bacterium | reverse complement strand
AGTGGAAAGCTTGTTAAACTCAAAAATCCAAGGATATTGCTTTAGCAACTCAATTTGAATTAGATAGGACTCGCGTAACCTGGCAAAAATATCTTTTTCCGTAAAATCCATTTTTATAAAATATTCTTTATCAAGAAGCTCAGCGAAGTAATCATACATAAACAGAAAAAGTTCTTGTTTACTGTTTATATAATGAAACATTAGAGCTTTGGAAATCCCGGCATCTTTCGCAATTACATTTGTTGAAGCGTTGTCAAACCCACGTAATGCAAATTCTTTTAAGGCTGCATTCAAGATAGCGTTACGCCTTGACGGTTCTAAATCCAATAGCTTTGTAGGCATATGATAAAATCCCTCCGAAAAAATTTGTTGATTTACCTGATAGGTCAATTATAGCATTGTTTACCTAATAGGTCAACGCAAATTATTATAACTTCTGCTAAGCAATGTGACTGGGTACACAGTCACGAAATATTTAGTAAAATAAGGAATGTTTTCATTGACAAATTTTGATAGAAAGATTAATGTCTTTTTGTGGATGTTATACTTATTACTTTTATATAACATGTTGGTAAAGGATATAAATGGATAATAGCTAGTAGATAATCAGAATGTCACTATCAATTATAATTAGATCACAAGTAAACCAGGGAGAAAATTGTATGAGTTCATTTATTTATTCCGTTGCACAAATAAAAACTGAAAGAGAAAATTTCAAATATAATATGGAAAAGCATTTGGAATATATCAAAATGGCAGCTGATAATAATTCAGGAATAATTATTTTTCCGGAATTGTCATTGATTGGATATGAAAGAAAGCTAGCAAGAAATCAGTTTTTTGTAAAAAATGATACCAGACTGGATTGTCTGCAAAAGGCATCAGTTGATCAAAATATCGTAATTGTTGCAGGAGCACCTCTACTATTAAAGGGGCAGTTATATATAGCTTCCTGGATATTTACTCCTGACAATTTACAACAAATATATTTGAAGAAATATCTACATTCGGGAGAAGAATTATATTTTCAATCAAGTAATCAGTTTGATCCTATTATTACACTTGGGGATAAGCAAATATCATTCGCGATCTGCTATGATATTGAAAATGAGAAGCATATTGAATGTGTAAAAAATAAAAAATCAGACTATTATGCCGCTAGTATCTTCTATTCAAAAGGTGGTATTCAATCAGGACTTAATCGTTTGAAGTATATAGCTAAGGAATATTCAATAGATGTATTGATGTCTAATTATGTAGGAGAATGTTGGGAAACGGAAGCAGGCGGAAGCAGTTCAATTTGGTCGCGTAGCGGTGAACTAGTGATATCTGCGGATGAACATTCAGAATGTTTACTAATTGCAGAAAATAGTAATGAAGAATGGAAGGGAAAGATAATAAAAAACAAATAAAAAACAAATAAAACAAATAAAATAAAAAAATTAACAGACATCATGACCAAGATGATGATTGACTATTTGATTGTTGAAAATACTGGATTAAAGAGGTTCCTATATGAATAAAAAAATTAGATAATTGCGAAACGATATAGTTTTACTAATTGTATACACAGCATATACTATTCCTTCGCTTCAACGCTCATATGAGCTTAACTTCCGCTCCGGAATAGTATATGCTGTGTATACAATACCTACAATTAATGAGTTTCGCAATTACCTAGAATAAAAAAATTAAGAGGGGATGATAAATATGGAATGCAATACGGAACATATTTGGAAGGAATTTAGTGGGAATATACATTCTTTCATTGCTCACAGGGTTTCAAATGCATCAGCTGCTGAGGACATTCTACAGGAAGTGTTTTTAAAAATACATACGAATATCAACTCTCTTAAGGATTGCAGTAAAATTCGCAGTTGGGTATATGAAATTGCTCGGAATACAATAATAGATTATTATCGAAAACAGAAAATAAAGCTGGATAGCTTTGATGAGCTTCTTCCTGAGGAGGAAGACTTGTTTGCTGCAACAGATGAAATAAAAGAGGAAAATCCGGTTTATAAGATAACATCAGGACTATTAGGTATGATTGAGGCTTTACCTGAAAAATATGCACAGGCTCTTATTTTAGTAGAGTTTCAGGGCTTAACGCAAGTTGAACTGGCTAATAAGCTTGGTATATCTGTATCAGGAGCAAAATCACGAGTGCAGAGGGCACGACAAATGTTGAAGGATAGTCTTATGGAATGCTGTCATTTTGAACTAGACAAATATGGTATCATCATTAACTTTTATCCCAATCCTTACTGCTGCTGCTGTAGTAAAGGCAGGAAACATTAATTAAAAGCATAATCATCATAAAAAATAAGAAGAATATTCGATTTTTGAATATTCTTCTTTTTTTTTGAGTCTTTTATGAAACTACAGCGTCTTCCATTATGTAATCAATAAAATATATGAGGAGATGGATATAAGATGGAAGCATTTATTAATTATTTACCAAAAATTATTGCGGATACAATTACAGCAGTATTCGTAAGTCTTAATCACAATTTTATTCCTTTAAACTTGGCAATCCTTACAGCAGCACTGATGAAAGTGTATGTCAATGCTGAAAAACTTAAACTGGCGTTACTGAAAAAGCCTAAGGTTTCAATTCTTGCAAGTGTAACCTTCGGAGCATTTACGCCGTTATGCGCCTGTGGAACAATGGCTGTGGTTATTGGATTATTAACAACTACGCTGCCTTGGGG
>JAEZOA010000061.1 GCA_023441625.1 Bacillota bacterium | reverse complement strand
CTGATACATCAAGGCTCCTACTAACTTCACTAATAGCTCTACCCTTTTCAATAACCATTTTTACAGCACTTGCTTTAAACTCATCATCATATCTTTTTTGCTTATTGCTTCCCATTTTGTCTGTCCTTCATGATTTTATTATACAATCACGAGGTTGTGTCCGTCAAAGTCAGCATAACTCATATGGCTATCATACTATTCGCTATCTATGCAATGAATATTCTCTGTTTGCTTATACTGACAGCATGTTAAAATATGATGTAATTAATAGTGATATAAGATATCGATATGGCTTTAGAGATAGTTATTCTTGCTTAGATAAAGAAGATGTTCAGAAAACATATATTGATTGGTTCAAAAGGAGTGCAGGCGAAATATTTTATGGACTAAAAGTATTAGATTCTTCTGAGCCTAAGTTTGAATGTGATTTGAGTGAATTTCCTTTTGAATTCGTAAATGTAGATGGTGTCAAATCAAGTCAACCATTAGTTTCAGTATTCGAACAAAGTTCTTATTCGTATGATTCAGCACAAAGTTATGAACCTGATCCAGAATATGAAAATTTAGATTTGTTATGCAGAGCATGGGAGTTAGAAGGGCTTGAAGATAATGATGATTTTAAAAAAGTTCTTAGACGATTTAAAATAGATAGTAAAATTAAATTTAGCACACTATATAATAAATGTGATTTTGCTAAGCAATATGAAAAAGCGATATTTTTTCATTCTCTTAATAAATTAGATATAGAAACTTTAGAGAGTGAAAAGTATATGTGTTCAACTTTTCAGACGGAATCCTTAAGTTTCTATTTTAAAAGAGCTGTAACAGTTTCTCCAATACGGTTAAGCAATGTTTTGCAAAATTAAAAAAAACAGAAGCCTATTAATTTGGATAAAGGCTGGAATATAAAAGATAATTTAAAATATAGCCTACATAAGGACAATAAAATCTTTGCAAATCATAAGTATTCTTCCTATACAGCTTACAAAAACTTAAGTTTAAAAGAATTTTATACTTATGGGTTATTTGAATTATATTCTAGTGATAGCCTTTATAGTTTTGATATAGAGACTATAAATATGGATAATTCATGTGCATTTAATACTAACAACTATTTGCGAGAATTAATCAATAACGATTATAAAACGGCTATGTTTATAAAGGATTTGTACCCTGCACAAATGTCAGTCACTTTATTACAACAAAAAAAGAAAAGTACTATAACAATATGTGAATCACTTGATGAATCAATAGAGTATTGGCCAATATTTAAGGTTATTACTTATCTTAATTTAGAAATGTATTCAATTACGCTTACATGGGGAATTCTTTACAACCTTGAATTATCGATGTTCTATTACCGTAAAAATCTGTATATGATTGCTGCGGAGGTCGAAAAACTAAGAAATTACGTAACTTATTTATTAACTGAGTACATTCCAGTTCAAAAATTATATAATTTGTTACATCAAAGTCATCCGATTATAGAGATAACTGACGAAATTGTGGCACCTTCAGGAATGTTTTATTTCTTAATGCCGGAGAATAATAGAGGCTTTTATTTGCTTAAAAAAATTTCTTTACATCTTCTTGATGAATTATACAATGAGAGAATTAACTGTGAAACATTACTTACCGTAGCTGAAGTCCAGGGAAATTTACTTATGCTTCCTTCGAAAATACCTAGTACATTAGCTACTCACTTGATAGATATTAACAATTTGACTGACGAAATAAATAAAACTTACTCAATATATGTACGGAATTCAAATGCTTTTTGTAAAAGAGATGCCATTATAAAATTAGTTGAGTTACAAAAAGAGTATAATGAACTATATATTTTAGAGGATAACATTCCAAACTACCTAAAGATTGAAATAGAAAATTTTTCCGATAAGGACAGAGAAATTTTAAATACTATCAGTGTATATAAAGCACCTAATTATATTATGCAGATGTCAGAAAACAAAGGGCTTACAAGTGATAGAGCCTATAGAAAAGAAGATGTTCTTGGATTACGAGAGTTCTTTCACATCTCCAGAAATATTCCGTATGATGTTATTGTTAATAATAATATTACCTGTACCACACCTTATCAAACTTATACTATGCGTTTAGATCCGTTGGGATTTAAAGAATCTTTAGAACAAATATCGCCTACATCTGCCTATATATGGGATGGTTATGTGAGACTACAGTTATCACTGCAGCAATGTTCTGAAAAAGTTGTAAATTCCAAAATAAATCAATATATAAGAGCACTGAACATACTAATCAAATTAATTCAGGATAATGAAATTTCTGATGTTTGTGACTTTCAGACTAGTACTTTAATTCGGAGCATCAAAAAAATAAATTCTGTAACATACTCTGGTATCCTTGTTGATTTTTTTAACTATGCCGCAATGGAATACGCCGACCGTGGATTAAAACAAAAGTATCGTCCTGCCGAATTAAAGATACCTAAAAAACAAAAAGCAAAACCTGATGATATTTTACCTCAAACTTATAGTTTTACAGAGTACAGTAAGCTATTTAATTACTGCAATGATTA
>JAEZOA010000025.1 GCA_023441625.1 Bacillota bacterium | reverse complement strand
GCCCTGGAATATACGTTAGCATTTAATACAGGCGGCGTCTTTAATATAGTTTCAAAATGGGTCAGTACCGGAATGAAAGAATCGCCGGCGGAGTTAACCCACATAGTTTCAAAACTGCTAGTGCTATAGTGGTTCTCCGGTGAATAATTACTAATACCCATACCAGTGGAAAATCCTCAACACAAACCACACCGCCCTCAATGAAAACCATGCTCATCGATACTCAATTATAAACTTTGAAGTTTCATGTCCAAAAATTTTCTCAATATTAGGATACTTTTTTGTAAATTCAATAATTTTTAAGAAGCTCTCTCTACCTTCCTCCAAATTAATTGAATTTTTTCCTGTCTCCGTTTCTAGCTCAAAACCTTTTTTTGAAATACATGCGTCTCCAGTAATTAATGTCTGCACTTCATCTCCATTGATTAAATAGGAAACATGTCCCTTTGTATGTCCAGGTGTGGAAAATGCCCAGAATGAACCATCCCTAAAAACGTCTATGCAATTACCCAATATTGGCATTTTCTGACCCGATGAGAAGTCAAGTTTTTGCAAATCAACCTTATTTTTAAAGAAATCTGAATAAATGAATGGGAAATAATTAATTTCCTGTTCACCTCCTCCGAATATATAAGGTATATTATCTGGTAAAGCAGGAACACCCGCCGCATGTTCATGAAAATGGGTAAAAAATACACCTTTAATATTAATCAACTCTTCTTTTATCTGTTTTTCAACACCATCTGAATTCTTCTCCTGTATGTATCGTTTTCGAAAATAGAAACTTTTCATTAATCCCTTAAAAGTTCCTCCGGAACTATCCTTAAAGGAGGCATCAAATCCGCTATCGATCAAATAATCACCATATTTTGGGTGTCTTATAACATGTACTAATACGGGCAAAATAACAGTAGCATCATTCAATTGATTAGCATTAATATTTCTTAAATTTATTATCCTCGATACTTTACTTATTATAGACCCTGTCTTCAGCGTCTTAATTTTTATTGATTGTGCATTTTTAAAAACAGTATCCCAATCTCTAAATTCTGATTTTTGTACATTAAAATTTTTAATAAACTTATTTTTCATTCAAATTCTCCTTGGCTTATATGCAATAATAAAAATAATTTTAATAATAATTAAAAATTTAAAACTAGGTCCGCGAATTACCTATAGAAATCTCATTTATGAAATTTAGAGATATCATTTATAGAAATTCTCGGATGATAATATCTTGCTGTATTTATGTATTTGCCTTTATATTGTATCGCCTGTTTAGGGCAATATTGTATACATGCCATACACCGTTGACAGTTATGCGCAAAATCCGGCTTATTATTAACAAGCCGAATATTTTGCACAGGGCATACTTTTATACATACACCACATCCATTGCATCTACCTCCTGCATTAAAATCTCTGTCCCAAGGTCTAGTATTCTGTATGACTTTTTTTGGTGAAACAATATGTGGCACTATATACCCAAGCCAACTCCCCTTTTCAACATAGTTCTTTTCTTCTCTTATATCTTGGGCAAACTGCTTCATTCTTTCGTCCGATACTTTTATGTTATTATTCAGTTTTACATTATTTGACTTGATCATTTTGATGTACCATGCGACTATATAATTTGATGCAATAGTTATAGATTTTCCATAATTTAATACCTTCCCCTTTTTATTTAGTAATTCACCAAGAATTTGTAATCCAATTCCCGCACTACCTCCTGCTGTTATAATTGAAAAAATATATTGTGCTTTGTCCATCTTAATCTTCGCTACAAAGTCCTTTACAATCTGAGGTAGCTCACCAAAATTACATGGAAAAATGAAACCAACTCTTTCCTCCTCAACTAATACAACTTCTTGTTGAATACATTTGGCTATCGATATAAGTGTTGTCTCTCCCAACTCCTCTGATAGTTTTTTAGCAACTGCTAAAGATGTTCCAGTTCCAGAAAATACAAAAATAACTGTTTTCATTCTACTATTCTCCTTATAAATGTATTATTATTTTGGTGATTGCGAAACTCATTAATTGTAAGTATTGTATGCACAGTCGCTACTATTCCGGAGCGGAAGTTAAGCTCATAAGAGCGTTGGAGCGAGGAAATAGTATCTACTGTGCATACAATTAACAGAACTATATTGTTTCGCAATTACCCAATATTATTATTTTGCAATTACATAACTCATTAATTGTAAATATGTATATATTAGACACTAAGACATGATATTATATCAT
Source organism: Bacillota bacterium (assembly GCA_023441625.1). Lineage (GTDB taxonomy): Bacteria > Bacillota > Clostridia > Acetivibrionales > DSM-1351 > Ruminiclostridium. The sequence goes on along the minus strand of JAEZOA010000025.1, from coordinate 2,008 downwards.
TTCAAACTTTCAAACATTTTGATAAATTGTTTGATAAAGTGGTAATAAATAAGTGCCAAGGCCAGGCACTTATTTTCTTTTTCATCTATATATGATTTACAATCTTGATTTTATCCCATCAAGCATCAATTTTATCATAAACTTCAATTGCTCTTGAATGTGTGAATATACTTTTTCTCTATCCATATCATCTAAGAAAAGAGGACAATTTACATTAAGTACTGCATCTGCTAATGTCATAATTGCTGTAGCAACCTTTCCTGCATCACATGAAATGAATTCGTTTTGATTAATACCTTCTTGAAGCATTTTTTCAATCCGTTCAATATCATCTTTCACTATTTCGGTGTAAACTTCTTTTGTCTCCATTTTTAAATCGGCAGCACTATTCCCAGTCGTTAGAACGGTTGAGAATTTTTGGCTAAAAACTATTTCTTTATGAATAAATAATAATATTTTATCATAAGCACAGGTTTGGTTTTCCAGTAGCAGTTCTAGCTCTTGCAAATGTTTATTACGATTCATATATACAACTTCTCTATACAAAGTCAATTTGTCATTAAAATGATAATACAAGGAAGCTTTATTTAGGTTAACCCTTTGTCCAATATCTTTCATAGAAGTTTTACTATAACCATATTTTAAAAAGCATTCATAAGCTGCCATTATTATTTCTTGTTTTATTTCCATGATATTCATTCTCCTATTCAAACATTATACCATTATGTTTGAATGTTTGTCAAGGATAACCAGAGTGCTGTATTATTTTAAAAAGAATTTACTGGTAATGCTCCATACTATAAAATAACGCATCTACCAAAAAACTATCTCCATAATTTATAATAGTATTAACATTGCCTAAAATATAGAGTATAAACATAAACCGATTACCCCAGCTCCACTCATTACAATAACTGGCTTTACATTCCATTTTCTTAGAATAACCAATGCGATCGCGAAGATAGCTACTGATATCAAATCGAGATTTTCTATTTCTCTAGATACCCCTTGTCCATTCCAAAATGATAATATTACCAAAGAAATACCTGCAGAAGCAATCATTGCAATCACAGCTGGTCTTAGTCCATTTAATATTGCTTCGACTATGGATAATCCCCTGAATCTGTAATACATATAGGCTAAAAGAAGCACTATAATGCAGGAAGGTAATATACAGCCCAATGTCGCCATAATTGCACCTGTGTTTCCTGCTATACGCGTGCCCACAAAAGTAGCTGAATTAATGCCAATTGGGCCTGGCGTCATTTGCGATATGGTAATGACATCTGCAAACTCACTCATTGTTAACCAGCCATTCCTATCAACAACCTGATTTTGGATTAACGGCATAGCAGCATATCCACCACCAAAGCTAAACAATCCGACTTGAAAAAAGCTTAAAAATAATTTTAAATATATCATTTTATTTCACCACTCTTTTTTACATGTTCTGAAATAAGCATTCCTGCTACACCGATTAATCCACTAACTATAATGATAATTATGATATTGATATCCAAGATGAAGGAAGCAATAAATGCACCAATCATAACAATAACTGGCAGAGTTTTTCTTTCTTTTACCAGACTAATTACCATACTGATTACTACATCAATTATTACAGCAGCAACCCCCGCCTGCATACCTCGAAGCACTAATTTGATTACCAGATTATTGATAAAAGCAGTATATGCCATAGATATGAATGATAGAATGATTAAAGGTGGTAATACCGTACCCAAAATTGTTATCAAACTTCCGAAGTAACCAGCTAAACGATACCCAACCAATATTGCTGCATTGACAGCAATTGCTCCAGGAGTTGACTGAGCAATTGCTGTTAAATCAAGCATTTCTTTTTCCTCAATCCAATGAAATTCGTTAACAAATTTTTTTCTCATTAGTGGAATAATAATATAGCCTCCTCCAAAGGTGAAAGCACTTAAATAGAATGTAGACATAAATAATTTTATATAAAACTTTAAATTTCTTTTCATGGTATAAACCT